>JBKCES010000195.1:0-8744 GCA_046304295.1 Cyanobacteriota bacterium
AAAATGGGGGTTGTGAGCCGGGAATTGGGATTTTCATTATTAAGAGAAAACCTAAAATAATCAAAAACCGGCATTTTCAATACCGAAATCGTCTAATCTTATAGCTTACAAAGTTTGGATACCCCCCTGAACGGTTACGATTTGTTTGACGCGGGGGAACATGAATGGCGCTGGCGGGATTATCTGGTTAAGAATCCGGTGAGCGCTCAGTTCGGCGCTGTGTTGGATAAGATGATCGTTTTTGGCACGAAGAAGCGTTATATCGGCGCTGGGGAGGTGTTACAGGATTTGGGGATAAATCAATCGCAAAGATCGGCGCCGGTAAATCAGCCAAAGATTACGGTTCCAGCAACGCCCAGAATACAAGTTTCGTCCAGTAGTCCAAAAAATTTAACTGAGGTTTTACCTGGGGGAGTAAAACTAGAGTTGGTCAAGATTCCGGCGGGAAGTTTTCTGATGGGGTCAAATGAAAGTGAACGTGAAAAACCAGTTCATAGAGTCACTTTGCAGGAATTTTATCTGGGTAAATATCCTGTAACTCAGGAACAATGGCAAGCCATCATGGGTAATAATCCTTCAAATTTTAGGGGCAATTTATTCATACGTAATCCTAAAAACCCAGTTGAGCAAGTCAGTTGGAATGATTGCAAAGATTTTTGTGAAAAGTTAAGTCATTTGACTAGTCAAAAGTATAAATTACCCACAGAATCTGAGTGGGAATATGCTTGCCGAGCTGGAACCGAAACCCGTTATTATTTCGGTGATAGCGAAAGAATGCTAGGAGATTATGCTTGGTGGTACGGTAACTCAGATAGCACACCCCATCCGGTAGGACAGAAGCCGCCTAATCGTTGGGGGCTATATGATATACACGGCAATGTCTGGGAATGGTGTGAGGATAATTGGCATCCTAATTATCGACTTGCCCCAACGGATGGAAGCGCATGGAACGACAATTCTTTTCTAAAAGGTGGCAAGGTAGTCCGTAGCGGTTCTTGGCATAGTTATCTGACTAGTTGCCGTTCGGCTTATCGTAGCCTCAGTGCTACCGACTACTGTACTTCCTATGTTGGTTTTCGAGTTGTGTGTGTACGTCCCAGACTCTCCTAGCCTTTTGACCCACCCCTAACCCCTTCCTTCAGCATACTTCGGCAGGTGTTACAGTGAGCTTGTCGAACTGCTCAGTAACCAAGCTCAGGACGCCGCCAAGGAGGGAACCGGAGGAAAGAGCGGCACCGCCTTGGAGCCGATTTCACAGGGAATCTCCATAACCGGCGCGTGGTTCTAACCCACTGTTAGACATTGGCTACGGGATGAATAGACGACTTACGCCCAGATAATTTTCAAGGTAGAGAGCAATCTCAATCAAGCGATCAACACATTCTTCTCGATACTCTCGTTCAATAATCCGATTAACATTTGCTAGCGTAACCACAGGTAATGAAGTGGGTAAACATTCTTCTTGAATGACTTGCTCTAGCGAGTCTTCACCCTTCATGCTACGGTTAGCAGTTAGCAAGATCATTCGATTTTCTTGGGCAAATCGCCAAACCACTCTGTCACTGCTGGTAATAGGCAATTCAACTTCGTCAAATGAAATAAAACGAATGGGTAACGTTTCCAGCCATCCTTCAGAAGTAATACTGCCAAAGAGGATGAGCGACTGTCCTTCAATATTGTGATCAATTAGAAAAATCACTGACTTACTTCTGCTCGTTTTGCTTTACGCGCTTGCAGTTTTTGCCAAGCCAAAGCATATTCAGGCTTCGGTGGCAACTTGGAAATATTTTCAATATGTTCTTGATTACGCTGATTCCAATAATTTCTAAGCTCTTCCGCTTGTCGCAGAACAATCTGATATTCTGATTCTACTTCTTGGTAGTGAGCGTCAATGTAAGAGAGGGCGGTCTCAAACTGCTCGTCTGTTAGATAAAACTGATGGCGGATTAGATGACGAGGGTAATTGGCGTGAAGATAATCCATTATTTGATATAAGGTTATTCTTGTGCCAGAAATTGTCAGCCCGCGCTCTGTTCGAGTAATTGTGGTTTTATGATCAGTGGATAGTGGCATCTTGTCGATTAACTCCAAATGATATTGAGGGTTTCGCTCTTTCCCTATCATATCACCCTTGATATCTTGAGGGGACGACTTCGACCTCTCTGACTTTCCTCTCCTCGGTTGCGGCCAATTCCGCAGAGACCGCGTTATCGCATCCGCAATATTTTCCAGCGCCGGAGTAACCAGATGGTTTGACCATCCCGTCAGGCGGCTTTGCGCCGGCTCGGGGAATTTGGGGCATGATGGAGCTATCAGTCTGTTCTTAGTCGCCCCATGAGTCAGTGTCTCAACCCCGATTGTCTAGCGGTCAACCCGGAGGAGTTACCGTTGTTTGGAGCGGCCGCCGCTTTTTCGGTTGTCGCTATTGCCAAGAATAGCGCGAACCAGAATAGCGAGGGCGACAATGATCCAGAAGGGGTCGTTCCCAGAAAACGGGGGGGGAGCGGTAGGAACTGGAACATTAGTGATTTCGGCGCGAGGGGAAGTGATTGGCGGGGTTTGTAAGGTTTGCATAACGTTAACTCCAAAACGATGGGCTTAACTCCACTGTCCCATCCATTTCTTGAAACTGGGTCTAGGTCGGTGTTTGAGTTGAAGTTAAACGTGTTAATCTTGTCAAAGTTCAAAAAATATCGGATAGAGCAGAAGTATGGGTAGGCGGACACTAATGGCCTCCGTGGATGGAGTAAAACTTATTAGGGCTAAAATGAAACAGCAGGACTTAAAGTACGATTTTCTAGCAGGACATGCAGGTTGTACTCGTCAAACAATTGGCCGTTTACTCCAAAGAAAGGCAGTTGATGAAGATACGCTTATTGCTGTATGTGATAAGTTAGAATTATCAGTTGAGGATATTATTGTCCAAGTTGAACCGCCGCCAGCAATCGATCTTGACGATGCGGTTCTTACTATTCGAGAAAAAATTGCGCCACAGGTGAAAAATGAGTGCGGCACGATGCGGGTGTTGGATATGGCGCAGGATATTAGCTTGGGGGAAATTTATACGGATGTCAATATTTTGGAGTCCTTAACCAGCCGTCGTGAGGCGCTGGGTTTGGATGAGTTGTATGAGCGGTTGTGTAATGAGCAGAGGGAGTTTGAGCGGTTGGGATGGGGAAAGACCCAAGAGCGGGTGTCTGGATTAACGGCAGTGGGAAAAAATCCTAAGCTGATGATTTGGGGCAAACCGGGGGCGGGTAAAACGACTTTTTTAAAGTATCTTTCCACCTACACAATGGCGGGGGAGATAATTCCACAGTCGATCCCGGTTTTTTTGTCATTAAAAGCGCTGGCGGATCGGGGGGAGGCGTTACTGACGGAAGTTCGGCGTAAGTTTGCCGATTATCAGGTGTCCGAGGCGGAGATGGAGGCCTTGCTCCAACAGGGGCGTTGTTTGTTATTGCTGGATGGGTTGGATGAGGTTCTGAATCGAGACAGTCCCCGCATTATTCAAGAAATCCAAGCTTTTGCGGCTCATCCCAACTATGGTAAAAACAAAATTTTAGTCACGTGTCGGATTGCGGCTAAGGAGTATTTATTTAGGGAGTTTCAAGACGTAGAAGTGGCAGATTTTGACATGAAGCAAATTACTTTTTTTGTAGAGAAATGGTTTACGACCCACGACCCTAATGGTAACAAAGCGGAAAAATTTATGGAAAAATTGAAAAAAGATCAACCGATTCAAGAGTTAGCTAGTAGTCCATTGCTGTTGACACTACTGTGTTTGATTTTTGGAGAAATAAATGATTTTCGGCGTAATCGAGCAGAGCTTTACGAGGAGGGAGTAGATATTTTACTTAAAAAATGGGACGGCACTCGGGGCATCGAGAGAGAGCAAATCTATCGACAATTATCCACCAATCGCAAAGAAGATTTGCTCAGTTTAATTGCCTTGAAAACGTTCCAGAAAGATCGGGAAAATATTTTCTTTAAAAAACGAACCGCAGAGAGGTTAATCGAAGGGTTTATTGCCAATTTACCAGATGCGGCTAGTGACCCCGAAGCCTTACGGTTAGATAGTGAACAAGTTCTTAAAGCTATTGAAGCGCAACATGGGTTGCTAGTAACCAGAGCAAAGGGGATTTATTCCTTTTCCCATCTTACTTTTCAAGAATATTTTGCCGCTCGCAAAATCGCCCTACGACCTTCATCACAAGGATTACAAGACCTAGCCCGTCGGGTCAACGATGGAAAATGGCGAGAGGTCATTTTTTTAACAGTTGAACAGCTAGAAGACGCAACAGAACTATTTATTTTCTTAAAACATGCCATCAACAGTCTAGTAGCGAATGACCACAAAATTCAAGAGTACTTGCAATGGTTGTCAGATAAAGTTGACTCTCTCACGGGAAAATATACAGATAATGATATTAAAAATATTCAAAAAAGTTTTCTGTTTGATCACTTAACAGATATCAATTCTAGCTTGGTTATTTTACGTTATCTTTACATCTATATCGATAACGATGATAGCTTCTCCGGAGCATTCGTTGCGGTTGCCTGTGCCGGCATATCGGCTCTCGTCGATCTGTTTCTAGCAATCTCTCTAGATCTGTCTCTAGATCTAGAGATTTCTGTAGATATCTATCTCTATCTCTACATATATCTCTACCCCTATGTCTTATTGAAATCCTATGACTATACCAATCCCAATCTTTGCCTCTATCTCTCAAATTTTATTGCTAAACTTCCTCCCTCTTTAATTTGGTTGAAAGACATTTTAGAAAATTTACTGGAAGAATTTTCAAACTTACACGAAAAAGAGTTGATAAAGGAGTTGGCAGGAAACGGAAAAGAACGTATTCATCAAGCTATGATCGAACACCGTAATATAGCACACAACTGGAAATTTACCAATGAACAAGAAGAACTGTTTAGAGAATATATGGAAAGTAATGATTTACTGCTAGAATGCCTAGGCCGAGAATGCTATATTGATCGCCAAATCAGAGAGAAAATTGAAAATGAACTGTTTTTGCCTCAGTCTCGCCTTTCGCCTGAGTTCCGTTCTGAGTAAATTTGGCTCATTATGTTGATTTTTGAGCCACATCCCCACAGAATGCGTTAGCGATAACGTAACACCTCAAATCATGAGGTCATGTGACCCACCCCGTCAAGCTACCTTTGCCCCTCCCAAGGAAGAGAATTTCCCCTAGGATATTCAGTCAACGCATTTCAGCCGGACAAGCGCCGAAGGGGCTGAGGGAGGCGCCATGTTAGACACCCAATCCAATGCGAGTATTTCCATGACGGCGCTTTATTAGAGGGCTGAGCGTAGTTGAAGCCCGTCCCTCACCAGTCTGCAAACTGCTATATTGAGGGAGAGTTGGGGGTCTGTCATAGAAAATTGTTAAGTTTTCTTGAGGGAAAAGCAAAGCCAGTGATAGGATCGGCCCATAATAGGAAAACAATCTTCAGATAAAACAGGCAATCTTTCTTAATTATGCTTGAGACAGTGTTACCTACAACAAAGTGGGAACAGAAAATTTATCATATCCCAGCCTACACGGTAGCTGACGCTTCACGCTATCTGCATATTCCTATACCTACATTGAACAGTTGGCTAAAAGGACGTTCCTATACCACGGCCTCTGGAAAAAAAGACTTTGCCCCCTTAATTTACCGCCCCAGTCCCCATCTCTCCCAACTCTCCTTCGTTAACCTTGTGGAAGCCCATGTCTTGAGAGTGATCAGAAAAGAGCATAAGATTTCCCTTGAAAATGTTCGTGTTGCCCTAGACTACGTTAGTGATCAACTTGGTACTAAACATCCCCTTATAAGAAAGGAATTTAGAACAGATGGAGTTAATCTTTTTCTAGATCATCTAGGTAATTTGATTAATGCATCTCAAAAAGGACAATTAGCTATCAAAAATATATTAGATAATCTCTTAACTCGTGTTGAATGGGATAAACAAAATATTGTAAATAAGCTATTTCCTTACATTGACAAAAACATCAAAGAAGAACCCAAAATTATTACAATTAGCCCTGTCATCTCATTTGGAAAACCAACGATTACTGGAACTGGAATTCCAACAAGGGTGATTGCTGATCTCTATAGAGCAGGAGATTCTTATGAAAAAATTGCAGATGAATATGACTTTGACCCTAGCATTATTGCTAAAGTCATTCAATTCGAGTCAAGCCTAAAACAAAAAGTTGCATGATTCCTCCCTCTTATATCTTCTTCATTGATAGAGCTTTGGGCAAGTCTGTCGGAAGAGCTTTACGAGATATTGGTCGTAGTGTTGAATTTCACAATGATCATTTTGTTCCAGAGTGTCCTGATACAGAATGGCTCCCTATCGTGAGTCAAAAAGGATGGATAGTACTAACGAAAGATATAAATATTGGTCGCAACTTTCTTGAAATATCATCGATAGCGAAATTTAATGCCAGAGTATTTATTTTAACTTCGGGTAATATTTGTAGTCAAGAAATGGCAAATATTTTTCAAGAAACAATAGAGAAAATAGAAGAGAAAATTAGGGATTACGACTCCCCTTTTATTGCAAAAATTAATCGCAATCGAAAAGTAGTCCTATTCAAATCACGCCAAGATCTTATAGCATTCATAAATGATTTGTAAAATCCTACAGTTAGTGAACTGTAGGATGCCTTAGCGACAGCACAACGCATCAAACCCTCAACTCTGCCAACCACTAGCATCAAGATAGGATATCCAGTCAGCACATTTCAGCCAGACAAGCGCCGAAGGGGATGAGGGAGGCTCCATGTTAGACACCCAATCCAATGCGAGTATTTCCATGACGGCGCTTTATCGGCGCCTAAGGACTATTGGACTAACTCCCTCCACCGTCCGCAACACGCTACTGCCCGACTGGTGACGAAACCCAAGCGCCGGGGTAACCAGATTGTTTCATCACTCCGTCAGACCCCAACCGCTTTAAAGCTGTTGTACAATCGACAAAACCCACATTGCCTTAACAATGACTAAATTACTAGAGATTGAAATAGCGATCCAGAAATTGCCAGAAAGAGACATCCGACAGCTTGCCGACTGGTTAGAATCCTATCTCGAAGAAACTTGGGATCGTCAGATTGAATCAGATTTAGACTCTGGGAAGTTGGGGCGCTTGATTAGCTCCGTAGAAGACGACATTTCAGCCAATAGAGTGAAACCCCTCGATGAAGTCCTTAACAACTCCTGATTTTTGGAGAACGTATAGAGCGTTATCCTCCGACATTCAGGAAAGAGCGCAGAGAGCCTACCAGCTTTGGCAAAGTAATCCCTCTCATCCCTCCTTACACTTTAAAAAAGTTGGCAAAAATCTCTGGTCTATTCGAGTAACCAGCGGCTACCGAGCCTTAGCTTTGAAAAAGGGCGACGATTATTACTGGTTTTGGATTGGCTCCCATGACGATTATGATAACCGCCTCTAGGAACCCGTTCAACCCTGGCTCAACAACGGCGCCTCACACGCCCGACAAATCCTAAGACGCTTGATCAATCATCGAGCGATAAGTGGGGAGAGGAATTGGTTTTCCTTCAGCCTGAGCCGCTTCTAACCATAATTTTTTGGCGATTTCTAGCTCTTGGAGCGCCGCTACCGGAGTTTCGCCAAAAGCTGAGCAGTAACTCAGATCGGAAATTTCCATAAAATAACCCTGATCTTCCTCACTATAGAAGATATTAATATGATAGAGCGGTGTCTGCGTTGGTGAGGGACAAATAAGACGGCTGAAACCCTTACTCAGTAAGGGTTTCAGTGTTCTCACACGTCTGAATACCGCTATAGTCTTTCATCATTTAATCCTCTTGTTTAAGATTGTACTTTTCAAGCAAAGCTAAAAATTGTTTGATTTGATAAGGTTTTGCCTGTCCTTTGATATTTTGGATATTCACCAATTCGCTAACATGAGGATGGACAAAAATATGGTGACTTCCCTCAACTCGGGAAAGACGAAAACCAAAGGACTCTATCAAGCTAGCAAAATCGGCAAATGAGACATTCTTTGATGAATTTGAAGAACGGGAAGGGGCGGTGTTTGAAGCCGCGGCTTACATTGCGCGACGCACAGGACTCACTTTCCGGCGCTTGGTTGACGAAACTCAAGAGTTATCCTTGACCCAAGGCTCAACGATCCGTTTCAAAAAACGATAAGGAACCGATGAAAACGCCTTGGCCATCGTCAGCACCATAGCGGAACAGGCCGCCAAATTAGCCGCCTACGCCTGCCAACCCGACTATCAATCCGTGACGGGGTTCGGCTCTCAAACGATCCGAGCCGAGATTTTAGCCAATCGTCAATGGGTCACTCTGGCAGACCTATAGCAATCACATCCGGGTTGTGAAGCTGATGGTGGATAAAATGCAAGAGTCGGGTGAAACTTACTCGGGTTTAGCCTGAAAATTACCATACCAGTTAAGCTTAGGGCAATGGCTCTCCGGGAATGAGGCGGGTAGTCAGGGAGCCAATTAGCCAGAACCCTTACTGGATAGGCTTTTCTGCGTTACCGTCCAAGTCGGAATTGTATAATAAGCTACAATTTCTCGCCTGATCCCCAGAGAGCCGGGCAATCAAATTTTTCACCATAAAAGAAAAAGCAAAAAAGCCATTTCATAATTGCGAATGAGTTGCACAAATACCAGTATTTTCTCAAGAAATTTTTGACTTGTAGCCAAACATCTTCTACCGGGTTTTGCTCAGGAGCATTGG
>JBKCES010000196.1:0-3615 GCA_046304295.1 Cyanobacteriota bacterium
CAAACTAGTCAAACAGTCTGAAGTATCACACGCAACAAATTTACTCAACCATCGCCCCCGTAAATCTCTTGACTACTGTACCCCCTATGAGGTATTCTTCTCTCAGTCAGGCCCTGGTGCACTTCGGACTTGAATGGGCCGACTCCTTTGGCGCAGGAGCAATTGTGTTGAGTGGCGGTACAGCTAATATCGTTTCCTCGATAGTTAGTAATTCAGGTGGATTTCAATTTACTGACAATACTCTGCCAGGCACCCTAAATTTTGTTAACAGCATTCTTTTACTGGATGGTGGTGGAGAGACCCTTGCGTCAACAAGTCGGATTTTTGCAGGAGATGGTGGCGAAGCAAATATCACAGCTTCCACAATTCTGTATAACTCTATATATACCTCCTCCCGCAGTATCCCCTTTAACGAGACAGGGACGCCATTAACGGCGAGCATTTCGGGAAGCCTCAATCTGAACTCTAGCGTCGTGTCAGTCCTCAACTGGGACACGTTCAACCCAGGAGAGAATAGTTATGCTGAGCTTTCAGGGGGAAATTTGACTGCGGATGGATTTTCTTTTATTACTCCGACGGCGAGTCAAGATCGGGCTATCATTCTGGCGTTGTTTAACAATGCGGGAATTTTGACCGAGGGTGTTCCCTTGCCCATAACTAATTTGTCGGGCGCTGATCTCTTTCAAGCTTTACCATTAGGAGCTACTCCTGTACCCAATGGTCCGTTAGTTGGCGTTGTTCCCAATGCTGGCGTTGGTGGGGTTAACGCATTGATTAATCCAATTAATGGACAACAGATCACAACAGATGTATTTGGCAATCCCCGCATTAACGCTGCGGGATTCCGTGATATTGGAGCAGTTGCTGCAACTCCTGTTCCCCTCGAATCTGACGCTCTGCCGGTGGTGGGCGCAACTCTGTTTATGGCGGGAGGCATTTGGTGGAAGCGTAAACGCCAACAGACCAAGGTCTCTGAATTTACTTAAAGGGGGACAAGGTGGCTAAAAACCTTGCTGGATAAGGGAAAGAGCGTGTAAACCTCGTTGAAAAAAGAGGGCTTTATGAGGTTTGAGCAGAATAAGTTGAAGGGCCAAATCTGACCAAATTTCCATAGCGACACGCCATCGTTGCCCATAGAGAGCTAGAGAAAAGGAACTATGTTTAGGATACTTATCGGACTCTTCTTGGAGGCGACCAGCATACATGTCCAGATTGGCTCGTTGAAGCCATTGACCGTGAAGAGTCGTGATTGAGTAGGATAGAACAATGATTAAAAGTAGAGCCATAAAGCGAGTATCATTAACCCGAGTATCTTCCAAATTATAACCCCCAGATTTACAATCTTTGAAAAATTGCTCAATGCCCCAACGGCATCGATAAATGGCTAGAGTCTTTTTTAAAGACGGGAGATTCGTTAAGATATACCAAGGATCCTTCGGGGCTTTTTGACGATATTTACGTTTCCAGTAAACTGCTAAGTTAAAGGAGCCTAGACCATCACCTTTATTACAATAAATACCTTGGTAAAATTTGGACATACCGGGTTTAAAATCTTGCTCTTTGAGTATTTTATATTCTTCTCCTAAGTTTTCTTGAAAATGGAGACTTTTTTTCTGACGTAGAGCAAAGTAAACATTTCTAGATTGTAGCCATTGAGCCAGATGGGGGCTATGAAACTCCTTGTCTCCCACCACAATTATTGAGCGCGTTTTAAATAGAGGCAACACTTTTTTGAGCAACCTTTTTTGGACTTGTATGCTGCATGCCCCTCTGGCATCTAATAATTCCCAGTAAATTGGCAAAGCATGAGTTCCCCAAATAACTGTTACCATTAAAATATTTCTTTTTTTCCACTCTGTTCTGTCAATAGCTAATATCCAGTATCCTTGACTTTTTGATTTTAGCCGCATTTGATATCTTCTTTGTTCTCTGTTTAACCCCTTACCCCCCTCTACTTGCCTTATCCAATACTTTATTAATGGTAGCCATAGAAGTTTTAGGCTGACTTTCGGGAGAGACAAAAAACGCTTAAGACTCTTGCGCCGACTATCATAGTGAATCGGTTGTGGGAATACGCTCGCCAAGGTTGACAGCTTGACTTGCCTGTGGTTTTGAATGAGCAGTATCAACAAACAAATGGTTATGTACTGACTTTCGGTAAGGTTCGCTTTCAGGATTTTCTGGTATGGTTCCGGTAGCATTTTTGAAGGGAGCCCTAGTTGTCTGCCTAGATTTTTTGTCATCTCCATTCTCTCAAATACTGGCCCCATAACCCTTTTCCCCCCCTTGTCCCCCTGTAAGCTGAATTTATCAAGACAAAGTAATGGGGTTTGGGTGGATATTTTTAGCCAAGAAATCCAAAAAGCCCAAGCCCTAGACGCTCCCGACCGAGGCGACACTTATTTTTCCCATTGGTGTAGCGCCTTGGAGCGCCTCTGTGTGGAACGGGGACTCACCGATTTCCAAACCCACCAAGCGCAACTGGCCCTTTGGCGCCAAGCCATTCTCAACACCCCCCACGGTGTTCCTCTGGCGCTGGAAAACGCCTACCACAGCGCCGATTCAGAGGCCCACGCTCACGGCCATCACCACCACCATGCGGCGCTTGACCCTCATCATTTACCCCCTAATCTCCTCCAACCAGTGGCGGTTGTTAAACCCCGTCTGGCTTAAAATCCATCCCTAACATCGGCGCTGGCCAATTCCCAGGCTTAAATAAACGTCTCTGGCCAGCGGACTTTGACACTAGGGGCGTCTTTCAATAAAACGGGAGACCGGGCTAGTCATGGCTCTGGATGCTCCCAAAAATTAGCGTTAAGTATATCGTTAATATCAAGACGATCAAGCCCATAATCTGGGAAATCGACCTGGGGGTAGTCTTTGCGCATGGCAGCTACAGCCTTGGCGGATACTTGGGGCAAAATCTCGGAGAGAGAGTGGGTCTTAAGGCTCGCATATGGTTTTGTAACAAGGATTACATTTTGAGACAAGACCCCACTGAAAATCTGCTCCACTGCATAAAACGCTTTTTTGTCAAGCATAGTAAACCCACAAGAGCCTTTTTATGGATGTGATCACTGTTGCAGTTTGGACATTTCATCATTTTTTCCTCGACTAATGTTCTACATATTATACATGACATCTTCTCATTTGACAACGCCTTATCTTAAGTTTAAAAATGTTTCAGTTCCTGTTGCTTGTGAATAGTTCCTCTTTAAGCTTGACAACGCCGTCCAGTTTTTGGGGAGTGCTATACCTTTTGCCCCTGCGCTATGCTGATGAGCGCGCACAATCGTGGCATCAATCATTATGTATTCATTGTCTGCATCTTCTGACAACACTTGGAAAACCTTCTCCCAGACCCCTTTTTGTGACCAACGGGTAAAGCGGGTGTGAATCACCCGAACGTCTCCGAATCGTTCCGGTAAAGCTCTCCAATGAATCCCAGCACGATAGCGATACAACACTGCCTCTACAAACAGGCGGTTATCTTTGGCTGTAACTCCTACAGTTCCTTCACGTCCCGGCAACAAATCCTTGATTCGTTCCCACTGATCATCTCGTAAAGCGTACTGTCTTATCATCATCGCTGGTTATCCTCTCAAGTAATTTCCA
>JBKCES010000197.1:0-2760 GCA_046304295.1 Cyanobacteriota bacterium
AAATCCCAATTCCCGGCTCACAACCCCCATTTTCCTAGATTGAGCCGTGTCGTCTCTTTTGGAAAAAGTCCCTGAAAATCATACCCAGTAAGGGTTTGACTCTTTTAGTACGCAGTTGATCACCCCCTTGAACGCTTACGAGTGAGCGTCACAAAAGTTACCCTCTGAAAGCTCACTAACACCACCACCTTTTCGATACTTCACTTCTCCAAAAGAACGAATAAAATCTTTCTGCGGTTCAACGTTAGGCCAAGATGGATAGGTTAAATATCCGCTGTTTTTGTCAAGAAAACGCCGAAAATCAGCCACTGTGAACTGAAGAACAAAAAGAATGTGAGACTCCAAAAATATTGGCTCCCCCGCCCGAAGACTTAGGGGGAGCTAGAACTCATCAGGCCAAGCCAACTATGCATTACTGCATAACTCTACCACTGAGCTACTCTCCCATTGTGGGAGAGGCGGGAATCGAACCCACGTCCCGTTGACTTGGTTGATCAGTTGGGCTGCCAAGGAAGTCCTATGCTTCCGAATGGCAACGCTAAATCAATCACAAATTTGCCTTTTCATTGGCAAAAAGGGATTTAGCTACCCGTCGGTTGGTGTAACCGATACAAAACTATAACATGAAAACACTGATTGCAACAGCCAAAACCTAATATAGCGGCTTGCAGATTGGTGAGAGATGCGCTTCGACTACGCTCAGCGCTCGAATCAAGGGTTTGAGCCATCCGATTGTCCCTCAGTCGAGAGAATATTGCTATAGCATTTACACGTGAGTCATGGACAAAGTCCCTGCTAGCCCTTTACCCATCCGGGTTTTGGAGTAGGTAGCGTTTACGTCTCGTTTGAAAATGCTATAGTGTTTATAAATATTTTGTAAAATCCTAAATGCCGAAACCCTTGCGAATCAAGCCTTTTGGCAGAGGTTAATTTACAACCTAGATGTGACCCCTATATATCTCTATTTCGAGAAGCTGGGGCATATATACGCCTTGAGTTGAAGGCTTGGAGCGACAGATCCCGCTCAATACCAGCTAGATTTCCCTAAATGAGAATTGCTGAAGCGCCGAACAAGCCCTTGGCAAAGCGCCGCCGATCCGCTGGGGTTTGGGCAGATCTTCCCCTCTGGATTTCCCATGAAAGCCCTGATTCTCTCCGACGGCAAAGGCACCCATCTGCGCCCCCTCACTTACACCGGCGCAAAGCAGTTGGTGCCGGTGGTCAATAAGCCTATTTTTTGGTACGGAATTGAAGCCATCGCAGAGGCGGGTATTACCGATATCGGCATTATTATCAGCCTAGAAACGGGGACTGAATTCAGGAGAAAACCGGCGACGGCGCCCACTGGGGTTTGGGGGGGATAATCATTGGATTGCCTTTACCACCCATTTAGGCCTGCTATAGCCTCCAAAATTTGTTTTGGCTCAATCATGGGGACGGGGTGGTGATTTTAAATGAGACGGCCTTTCAGCCCCGGCGCTGGTAGTCTGGGATCGTCAATGTTTTCTTCCTTAACATGAGCGCCCTAGCCGAACCCAGTCCCGACCTCAACCGGCGCTGGCAGGAGAGTATCCACCGCGAGCGCCGCAGTCGCAATTTAGCCTTTGACTACGCCCTGGGTCTCACCCTGATTCCTCTCCTTCCTTTCCAGGGCTACTACACGCCCCGGCTGATTCTTGTTTTACTCCTGTTGGCGAAAATGCTCTGGGATATTGGACGGATTTGGGACTTTACCAAAGGGCAAGACCCCCTCGCCATTGCCGGCAATCTCCTAGGAGCCTTCGGCGCCGTAGCCACGGGCTTTTTAGTCTGGCTGATTTTTCTCGGATTGGGGCTTTGGCTTCCCGGTCTCGGCAGTTTTAAAGGCGCTGCGGGTCTCTTTACCCTAACCTGGATGTTGGGGCAGGCCACGAATCAGTTCTATGCCAACGGCTATCGTAAAGCGAGGGAAACGCGATGAAATTTCGGCGCCGACAGGTGTTGCTCGGGGGCGTGGCCCTAGGGTCGGGGTTAACCCTGGCCCAAAATTATCAAGCCAATCGGGGTCAAAGGGAATTACAGGCGCTGGCCCGGCAACAGTTGGCTGAAACAGATCAGGCGGGGTTGCTGAAGGCCACCTTCGAGGCGGACGCCCAAAAAATTTATCAGGGCCAGGCCATCATGGATGGTTTGAAATTAACGCCGCCCCAAATTGCCTACGACCGGGAAATTTCCCGCCTGCTGATCGCCTGTAGCAAAATCGCCACCCAGCAGTACCTGACGGGGAAAACCCTACCGGACTATGACGGCGCTATCCGGGATTTACCAGCCTTTACCCCGGAGTTAAAGGATTTTCAACAAATCGCCTCCTTTCGGGGTAAAGAAGCCAAAAGCACAGAAACGGTGGAAGTCAATCTACCGGAGCAAGAAACCGGCGATCCCCTAGACGACTCCGTAGGAGATGCCGAAAACGAAGTTCGCCAAACCTTGCAAAAGGTGGTCAAACTGACCCAGGAAATTCCCGTGTACTTGGGCTTTGTCCTCGCTTCCGCCCAGATGAACATCATTGTCTTTCGGGGCACCCAAACCGCCATCGAATGGCTCAATAATCTCTACGCCCGTCAAATCCCTTTCACCGAGCGCCAGTCCGGGCAATATTTCGGTAAAATTCACGAAGGCTTTATTAATAATTATTTACGCATTGTCGAGCCGATTCCCAAGGACATTGCCGGACAACTAGATCCAACTCTTCCCTGTTATGTCACCGGCCATAGCCTCGGC
>JBKCES010000198.1:0-6801 GCA_046304295.1 Cyanobacteriota bacterium
TAGACCCACCCCCCAGCCCCCTCCCAAGAGGGGGAGTTAAACGACAGCTCTTACTCCCCGGTTCGACACCGGCGCCGAATCTATGGTTACTTTCACCTGTCTCCCGGAAAATCGCTCCGTTCCCATTGCGCCCCAGGAAACCGTTCTGGACGCGCTCCTGAAGGAGGGCATTGCCCACACCAATATCTGCGGCGGCCGGGCCTACTGCTCCACTTGCCGCATCATGATCCTCGAAGGAGCCGATCAGTGCAGTCCCCCCACGGAGGCGGAAAAGGCATTGGCGAAACGTCTAGATTTACCCTTCCATGTTCGGCTAGCCTGTCAAACCAAACTCTCGGGTTACGCCACCCTCCGACGCTTAGTCCTAGATTCCGGGGATCTGGATATTGTCGATCAACAGTTAAGCGCCGAGGCCATTAATCAAGAGCGTCCCGTGGCCCTCTTGGCGGCCAATATTCGCGGCGCCGTGGATTTTGACGAGGTGAATTTCGCCTACGACATTGTTTACTTGATGGGGCGCTATTTTAGCCGAATGCAGAAATGCGCCGCCCGCTTTGGGGGTGTCATTCCCAACGTTATGGGCAAAAAACTGCTGGCGGTCTTCGGCCTTAAAAACGCGGGGCTGAGTCCGGCGGAGCAGGCGGTCTGGGCCGCTTTGGCCATGTTGGAGTCTGTGGCGGAGTTGAACGATTTTTTAGCCCAAATGCGCTATCAACCCCTGACCGTTAGCATTGGCGTCCACTATGGCTCCACTGTGTTAGCGCCTCTACCGGCGGGACAATCCACTCTGCTGACGCCCCTGGGAGAAACCGCAGTGGGGGTGAACCGCTTGGAATTTAAAAACCAGGAGTTAGGGAGCCAATTGCTGGTTTCCGAGGCGGTCTATCAACAGCTTAAGGGTCGGGCCCGGGTGGGGCGCCGGGTTAGCCTTCAAGAGAGTTTGCCTCTACTGGACGCCTATGAAATCCTGGGTATGGACGGAGAGGCGCCCCAAATCGCCAGCTTGGAAACGGAAGGAAAAGGACAACGGGCGCTGTCTTTTTTGAAAAAGTTTGGTTTTTCCTGGGGCAAGCGCCGGTAGTTAAAGTGGTTGCATCGACTTTTTCCCTTTCACTCTTCTTAGAACTATGGATCTCTACGACCGTTTATCCCTACTTCATCCCGCCCTGGCCATCATTGTGGTTTATCCCCTCATTGGCATTGTGGTGAATCGGGCCCTGCTCACCCGGCGCCGACGTTTGGAAGTGCGGGGCGGCGCTAAAAGCAAAATTGCCCCCTCCGTCGGCCCGGATCATGTGGCCATCGGCACCTGGCTCAGTATTGGTGTTGTAGTTTCGGCGCTGTTGGGCATGGGTTTCCCCATTTTTTCTAAATTTCTCAAAAACAACACCTTAACGGCGGAACCCCTGAGAGTCGGGCTGGTGACGCTCTTTTTCCTCCTAGCGGCGGGCAGTTTTTTCCTCCTGCTCCGCTCCCGCGCTAAGTTAGGTCGGGGTATTTTCGCCAGTCTGACGGGCATGAGTTTAATTTTAATCGGCTTCCAACCGGAGGTCTTTCGCCGGGACGACGAGTGGATGTTCTCTCACTATTACTACGGCGTGGCGGCGGCGCTGTTGATGATTTTTTCGGTGGCGATTGTGCAGGATATTTACCAGGACCGCCAGAACCGTTGGCGCCTCGCTCATATCGCCCTCAATTGCTTTGCCCTCCTCTTATTTATGGGTCAAGGCATGACCGGCACTCGGGATTTGTTGGAAATTCCCCTAGATTGGCAAAAGCCCTATATTTACCAGTGTAATTTTGGGGAGCGCACCTGTCCCCAGGCGCCGGCAGAAGGGCAGTAACCCTTAGCTCAAGTTCCCAATCAACGCACTTCCTTGGGGGGCTGAATTCGATTCTTTAACCCCAGAGGACAGAGGAGTTCGTTTAAATGACGCAATTGGTCGGCGGCGCCGAGACAAATCAAAGAATCCTGATCCAGCAGTCGGGTTTCCCCCGTGGGGCCCACCAGTAAGGTTCGATCCGCCCGGCGAATCGCCAACACCAGGGCGCCGGATTGGCCCCGCAAATGGGCCTCCTTCAGGGTCTGGCCGATGAGGGGACAGGTGTCCTGGCTAATCTGAAATTCTTCCAGGTAAACGGGCCGCTCTCCCCCGGAAAGAATGCCATCGAGAAAATCTAAGACCTGGGGCCGGAGCGCCGCGGCGGCCAGGCGCTTGCCGCCGGTGATGTAGGGAGAAACCACCTCGTCGGCGCCGGCCCGTTGTAATTTTTGCACCGCTTCTTCGGTGCTGGCCCGGGAAATGGCTCGAATTTGGGGATTGAGCGTTTTGGCGGAAAGGACGGTATACAAATTTTCGGCATCGGAGGAGAGGGCGGTGACAATACACAGAGCTTCGCCAATCTTGGCGGCGAGCAGGGTTTCATCTAGGGTCGCGTCTCCCAGTAAAACAGGATAACCCTTACTCTTGGCCCGTTCGGCCTGCTCCCCGTCGGCTTCGAGAATAACGAAGGGAATCCCTTCCGCCTGAAATTCCTGGGCGATTTGACGCCCGGTACGGCCATAGCCGCAGACAATATAGTGTCGTGCGAGTCGCTCAATCATCCGGCGCTCCTGCCTCCGCCTCAGTCCCTCTTGAAAATAGCCCTGCACGAAGGCTTCTGTAAAGCGATTGACCATGTAGCCCGCAGTGATAAACCCCATCAAAATCAGTAACATGGTGAAAACGCGGGATTTGGTCTGGAGGGGATAGGTTTCTCCAAAACCGACGGTGGAGAGAGTAATGGCGGTCATGTAGGCGGAATCTACCCAGGTCCAGCCCTCCACGAGGCGATACCAGATCATACCCAGGAAAAAAAGACCAATTAAGGCAAGAGTTCCAGAAATCAGTTCCTGCCGTAGGCGCCGGCTCTGGGGGTTGATGTAGATAGCCACGTTTTTCCTCTTTCCTCAGCACCGACTTGGTTTGAGGGCGATAATAACGGGAACCATCACGGCCGCCACAATGCCTGCGGCGAACCCATTATTGTATAAATTGAGTCCCCCATGGTTGAAGCCAACGGTCAGCGCAAGGGAGGAGTGCAAAAATCCGGCGACAATTCCCCACAGCGCTCCAAAACGACCCGCAATCGGGGCTAGAGTCGTACCAAACAGGGTTGCCAGCACAATCGCTGGCTCGTCAAAATGCCAAGGTTTGGCGAGGGAACCCAGAAAAACGCCGGCCATAATCGGCGCAATGTTGAGCGGATGTTTGCCAAAGGCGGCAAACCCAACCATCGTTAAAATAGCGCCGATAGTTGGCCCATTAAGGGCGGCTTGGATAACCAGCAAGTAGGTCAAACCGAGCAACCCGCACAGACCCATATTGACCAGCGTTGCTCCCAGGCCAACAACGGCGACAAAATCCGTGGGAGCTTGCCCCGATAATTTGACCAGCACCGATAACTGCCTGAGTGCCCGCGGATCTAAGACAAGGCCCACTATCGGCATGGAGAGGAAAAGCGTCGCCAAAAAAACGGTCAATATCCCCCTATTGTCTGAGGTCCAAATCATCACTGGATCGGGGACAAAACCGTAGGATTTGTAGAGCGCAACAACCAATGAACCAGTAACACCTGCCGTGAACCCAATGTTGTAGAGATTGAACCCATCATGGGTCTTAAATAATTGGCTAGCAACGGGGGAGAGGATAAAGCCTAGGAGAAGGGCGGTGAAGAGAGCTAGGGGAATGCTCACTTTAAAAGGGAGATAGGTACTGTAAAGAATTTCAGAGAAAATCGGCGCTAGAGCGCCGCCGAAGCAGGCCACATTAATATGAGCGGAAAATGGTTCTTTGCGGAATTTTGCGTAGAGAAAAACTCCGGCAATAATCGGCCAAACATTCAAGAGATTTTTGCCAAACAGACCAAACCCAAGCACCAGAAAGAGACTTGCAATGGACGCGCCGGAAATAGAAGCCCGATTGAGGCGATAGAGGGCGCAGGCGAAGCAAGTCAACAAACCGGCGTTGACCAAAGCCGCCCCGACTCCGCCCACGCCCATGTAATCCGTTATTAGAGCGTCCCGAGTCGTGATGATCCGAAGCAGTCCCTTAAAAATTTCACTGGGGGAGGAGAGGAAAAAGCCAAAGATAATGAACGTTAGGGCGTAAACAACAATAATCCGTAAAATTAAGCAATTAAAAAGCGTTTGATCTGATAAGATGCCTTCTGTGGTTTTTCTATTCATGGGTTTTATGATGACGAAGTTGCTGGGGATGTTGTCCAATTTAAAGATGCTCTAAATTAGACTTCAAAACGCAATAATATAGCCTCGGGCGTCGGCTAAGCTCTGTTTTGCGCCCTGGGCAATACGCTTAATATCATCACTGTTAAGCCTCAAAATTTAGATCAAATACTTATCTTACTTGCAGATGTCTTGTAGGCTCTACTTTTTAAAACGCAAATATCGTGGTCTTATTCTTTGTTTTAGATATACTGAGTTTTAGATATACTGAATCAAATCTTTGTTACTTTCGTCCACCGGACTGGTTTGACCCAGCGCCGCTAAGGTCTCTTCTCCAAATTCCGCTTCAGTAGAAACGTTTTTTAGGGAGGCGAGAATTAACACCTACACCTCCCTGTGCCGGCGCCGTTAACGGGTTTTGAGGCTTCGGGCCATTTCCTTGAACTTATTCAAACTGGGGCCGGGTTGGCGCCGAGCAAGACTGTCCGTAATTAGGTACTTGGTGGCGAATTCCACTTGGGTGGGCTGGGGTTTCGGCGCCGGGGCGACGGGAGCGGCTTCTTTGACCGGCTCGGCTTGAGCTTTTTTAGACTCTTTTTTAACAGAGGTCTTCTTACTCTTAGCCGGCGCCGGTTGGGGCGTTTCCGCAGGAGGCGCTTCTACGGCGACGGGAGCTGGTTCGGGCTTCGGTGCTGGAGTTTTGGCGTCCTGAGACTCGTCCAGTTGGATAAAAAATTCGTCTTTTTTACCGCCAAATAGTTTCTTTAGCATTGATGTTCTCCTTAATTATGGGGCCGGACAGAGAAAAAAAAATAAAACGGTGTTTTTAGATTATTCTAAGGTCATTGGGGGCCGGGGTCACAGGATCATCTCCTCCCCCGCCATCGGGCTAGGAAATGTCTCAGATCTGCACAGGCAGGATACCTGTTCCACAACCCGCCGAATGCAGGCTCAACCTAAGCTCCCCGCTGTAAACAGGGAGGTATCAGTATCAAAAAAGATAAAGTTGTCAACATTGACGTAATTTCATAAGCTTTCCTCCTGATTATTTGGTATACAGAAATATTGTGATTTCTTTGCTCGAATTAGGGGTTTGAGGGATCCGATTGTCCCTCAATATTCAAACCTAGGCGCTCTAAAATAACCGCGCATTCCACATGGCGGGTTTGGGGGAAAAAGTCGGCGCCTTGAATCCAAACGGGTCGATAGTCCCCTTCGGTGCCGAGAATGTGCAGATCTCGGGCTAAAGTAGCTGGCTCGCAACTGATATAAACGAGGGTTTGGGGACTCCAGTGTAAAAGTTGGTCTAAAACGGGCCGGTCTAACCCCTTGCGAGGGGGATCGAGGAGGACAAAATCCGGCGCTGTTTCCAGTTGGGCCAACCCTTCCGCCACGGTTCCCTCCCAGAAGAGAACGTCGGTTAGCAGGTTTAATTCGCCATTGTGGCGGGCCTGTTGGATGGATTGGGGATTATTTTCCATGCCCATCACCTGAGCGCCGCTTTGGGCCCGTTGGGCGAGGGGCAGGGTAAAAGCGCCGACGCCGCAGTAGGCATCTACCAAAAACTGGTAACGGGAGAAATCCAGTTGAGCGAAGACGGCTTCGAGTAAGGCTTCCGCAACTTCCGTATTGACCTGGAAAAAGGTGTCCGGCGCCAACTCAAAGGTTAGACCGGCGAAGACTTCCCGACAACTGCCCCGCCCGGCGATGATCCGGGTTTCCGGGCCAAAAATAACGTTATGGGGCTGGGGTTGGAGGTTAAGGGCCACCCCCACCAAGTCGGGATAGCGTTGGAGCCAGATTTCCGCCTGGGGTTGTAGGTTGGTCAGGGAGGGCTGGGCACTGACGAGGGTTAGTAACATTTCCCCGGTGCGGCGCCCGATTCTCAGGGATAGATGGCGCAGTTTGCCCCGGCGCTGGCTTTCGTCGTAGATGGACCAGCCCTGGAATTGAATGTCGGCTTTGATTTCCTTAAGGAGCAGATCTAAACGGCTGTCCTGAACGGGACATTGATTAAGGTTGATTAACCGATGGCTCTGGCGCTGGTAATAGCCCGCCTGCACTTGCCCGGTGGTGGAGCGGCCTAGGGGATAAGTGGCTTTGTTGCGGTAGGCTAGCCCCTGGTCATTCCCCAGTAGGGGTTGGAGGGGAAGATCCTGAAATTGCCCAATGCGCTCCAGGGTTTGCTTTAACTGGGCTTGCTTAATCCGGCGCTGTTCCGCGAGAGAAAGGTGTTGCCACTGACAACCGCCGCATTTGTCCGCCACAATGCAGGCCGGCCGCGTCCGTTCCGGGCTGGGTTGGAGAATTTCCAAACATTGCCCCAGTAGGTAATTCTTTTTAATCTGAAGGATCTTAACCCGCAGATAATCCCCCGGCGCCGGATCCGGCACAAAGACCACCCGCTCTTCGTGGCGCCCCACCCCTTCGCCGTTGTGGTTGAGGTCGGTGATGGTCAGTTCGATCTGTTGTCCGGGTTCCATTGCGCTTGCCGTTAAGGAGGGAGAATTGTCGTTTAAACTGCGTCTAATGTGAAATCAGGCGTTTCCAGTCCCCCTCCTTGGAGGAGTTAGGGG
>JBKCES010000199.1:0-34892 GCA_046304295.1 Cyanobacteriota bacterium
TCCCAATTCCCGGCTCACAACCCCCATTTTCCTAGATTGAGCCGTGTCGTCTCTTTTGGAAAAAGTCCCTGAAAACCATACCCAGTAAGGGTTTGACTCTTTTAGTACGCAGTTGATCACCCCCTTGAACGCTTACATTTAAGTAACACCCTGGGGAACGGGTTTCGGCGCCGTTTCTAGCTCCAAGGCCGCCTTGGGGTAGGGGATCCGTTGATGGTGGAACTGTTGCCAGACCCGCACAAAGACCTCGGCGATCACCGGCAGTTCTTCGTATTTAAGGCCGCTGGCCGCCAGTTGATGCTCCCGCCAGCGGGCTTTTAAAATGCGGTTCACCATGGCTAGGGCCACGTCGGGGTTTTGCTCCTTGAGGGAGCGGAGCGCCGCCTCGCAACTGTCCGCCAGCATGACAATACCGGTTTCTCGGGACTGAGGAATGGGGCCGTCGTAGCGAAAATCTTCTTCTTGAACTGCGCCTTTTTCCTTGGCTTGGTAATAAAAATAGGAGATCAAGAGGGTGCCCTGGTGCTCCGGGATAAAGTCCTGAATCACCTGGGGTAAATGGTACTTTCGAGCCATTACCAGCCCCTCGCTGACGTGCTTTTTAATAATGGCGGCGCTTTGGACGGGATTATTGATCTGGTCGTGTTTATTGGGCGCTCCCAGTTGATTTTCAATAAAGGCCAGGGGGTCGTGCATCTTGCCGATGTCGTGGTAGAGGGTGCCGGCCCGGGTTAGCTCCACATTACAGCGCAGTTCCCGCGCCGCGGACTCCGCCAAACAAGCCACAAAAAGGGTGTGCTGGAAAGTGCCCGGCGCCTCCTTGGCTAAGCGTTGGAGCAGGGGGCAGTTGGGATTGCTCAGCTCCACAAGACGAATGGGGGTGACCACGTCAAAAATCCGCTCTAGGTAGGGGGAAAGACCAATGGCTACCACCACCCAAGCCGTGCCCACCAAGCCGTAAACCACAGCGCCGGGCAGAAGCGTGTACCAAACTGTCGCCGGGGTGGCGCTGAGGATCAGGTAGCTGATCCAATAAATTCCCCCCTGAACGACGCCGACACCAATTCCCAAAAACGCTAGATCGTCCCGGGAGCGGAGGCGACCCGCCAGCGCCGCGGCTACCAGACCCGCTCCTACGGAGGAGAGGAGGTATTCCCAGTTAATGGTCTCTACCGCAAAGGCGGAGAGTCCCCCCAGGAGGGCCACCTGGGAAATGGCCAGGGTGGGGCCATAGTAGCTACTGGCCAAGACTCCCAGCGCCGGCAGGTCGGTATAGCGGGGATTAATGAGGGTGAGCGCCGGAGCGGTGACGCTCAGTAAACAGAGCAAAATATGATCTCGACGCCGCAGGGGGCGGTGAATCCGACGACTGACGGCGCTGAAGACGGCCAGAGCGGCGGCAACTAAACCGGCGGTTCTAGCTAACCCGCGCCAGTTAACGCCCCGTTGGCTCAGCCCCAACCCGTCTAAAATCACAAATTGGCGCTGGTCAATTAAATCTCCAGCTTTGACAATAGTTTCGCCTTGCCGGATCGAGACCACCACCGGGGGCATGGAAAGGACGGCTTGTTCCGCCTGAAGTTTGGTGGCTTCTTTATCAATGGTTAAATTATTCTCATCTTTCAACAGCGCCGCCAGGACTTCCGCGGCTACAAAATCCGGTTTCGGGGGCAGGGCGTTGCGCAAATGGAGTTGGATGGTTTCCAAGAGTAAGCCATTGGGGACACCCGCCGGCAGGCCTTGAATCAAAATGCGGTCATGAACCTGGGTAATGCTCTGTTGGGTGGTTTCCCAGGTGGGTTGGTTCAGTTCCAGCGCCGCGGTGATCACTTTGGGAGAAAGGCGCCCGAGGGTTTCCTGGGAAAGCTCGGCCATGACCCGCTCATAGCGCCGCCGGGCCTCGTCAATGTGTCGAACCCAATCGGCCCGCTGTTCCGGGGAAGGAGAAGCCGCCAGAAAACGGTCAAGAATAGCGCCCGACTCCGGCGAGGAGAACTGGGGCCGTTGGGCCGGCGCCGACAGTAGGGCTTCTCTGAGGGGTTGCCACTCTTCCGGGGACAGACTACGGAGCGCCTGTTGTTGGAGGAGAGTCGCCGTCTCTAGGGGTAAATAGGGAAAGGGTGCGCCTAGGCGCCGCAATTGATTGATTTGCTCCAAAAACTCCCGGCGCTGTTCCTTGAGGCTCTGGGTTAGCTCCGGGTCCCGGTGGAGACGGGGCACGATACCGGTGCGGATTTCCTTCCGTTTCGCCTCCGTGGTCTTTTCGTCTAGAAATTCGCCGTCTTCCGGCGCGTAAATGGTCTGGGGAGCCTGACTCCCCACCGCCAGTTGGGGTTGATTATAAAACCGATAACCCACCACCCCCGTCAGCGCCAGCGCCGTCGCGCCGAACATCAGGGGGGGGTGTAGCGCTTTGATCCAGCGGGCGTGGTAGAGTTGACGGCTCCAGCGAGCGCCGGGACGCTGGACGATGTCCCAGCCCGAGGCGAGCGCGGCGGAAAGTTTAGCGAAACGCTTCATGAGCTAAGCCAGTTAAGTCACAAGACAAGGGTAATTAAGGCACTGATAATGACGGAGACGGTTATTCCTTAACCCGCTAAGCGATTAATCTAGGACTCACTCACACGAGATCAATTTTAAACGAGGTCGGGCTTGGATTGATCCCCCGGCGCCGACCAGGGAAACCGGTTCTAACTCTGCGGAAATGGAAAGCGCCCCTCGCCAGCGGTTGTAAAAATCCAGGGTGAACGCGCCCAGCGCCGAGTCTAGGGAAGAATCAGAGGTCTGGGGGCCGAAAACGGCGCCGGTTAAGGCTCCGCAGTAGAAGGCGAAGCGGGGAGGTAAGAGACGGCGTGCCCGCCCCTGGATCACTCTGTCGCAACGGGGAGTGTCGCCCCAGAGATAGAGCGCTAGTCCGAGATCGATTAACTCTGGGGCCATGTCCGGCCCCAGGTCTCGTTCTAGGATTTCTCGAACCTGTTGTAACGGTGGCCGAGACTGCCACAGAGCGCCGATTTTCTCTAACCAGAGGGGAAGCCAGGCAGATTGGGGCAGAAAAATTAAGGGCGATTGGGGGTCAAAAAACCAGTCCTGTAGGGAGGCCGGGGAACGGCGCCGGCTCAGGAGGGCGGCCAAAAGGCTCTGCCAGACTCCTAACCCTTGCTGAAAAGGCTGGTCTAAAGTTAAGCGGCGCTGGTATTCCGCCGGCGCGTCTAGCAACCAGAGGGCCCAGATCAGTTCTCGTAATTCGGGGTTAGCTAAAAGCTCCCAAGGCGCCGCAACCAATTCAGTCCCCGGCGCCCAGGCCTGGGAAATTTGGCTCAAAAGCTTCTCCGCCTCGGGAACCTCTCCCCAAAGGAGGGCCCTTTGCAGAGCGCCCTGGAGACTGCAAAGCAAAGACCCAGACGTCATCTTTAGTTATGGCGATAGCAGACGGTTCCCAGGGCTTGGATGGTTTGGTGGAGCGCCAGCCAATTCCAAACCTCCTCTCCTAGACTTTTATAACCCGCCACGTTGGGGTGGAGACCGTCTTCCTTCAGATGTTGCCCGATCCAATCGGCGCCGCGACTCTGCCAAAGCTCGAAAATATCGAGGTAAGGAATGCGACGACTCTCGCAGGCTCGTCGGGTCGCTTCTTTGTAGCGGTACTGATCCTCATGATTGAAGTAAAAGCAATCCAGGAAGGGCATCCGAGCTTCATTCACCGGTGCCATGCCCACAAAGAGGACGGGACAGAGGGCGCGGGCTTGATCCAATAGTTCCTCGATCTGGCGGTTGAACTGGGAAAACTCGGTAAAGTTGCGGCCGTCGGGGCGCCCCAGCCGGGGACTGTCGTTAATGCCCACGGAGAGAATTAAGCAGTCCGGCGTCCGATTCCGCAGTTCCCCCCGCTGGCGAAATTCCCCCTCTAGGCGCTCGCTTACCTGGCTCACCCGGTCGCCCCGCACCCCCAGATTGTACAGCACCGGCCCATCTTGCTCCATCCAGACCCGCCGCAGGCGCTCGACCCAGCCGCCCCCCACGGGATCTCCATAGCCGTAAACGAGACTATCGCCCATGGCGATAATCTTGGGGGGCTGTTCAAAGCGGGGGGCAGAGAAAGTCCGGGGAACAGACGGGAGGGTTTGCATAGCGGTTCACTAACGTATGGGTTCAGCCCGTTTACAAATCTTCATAAAGTCTAACTCAGGAGGCCGCCGGATAACGTAAGGTTTGATACGATCCTGGAAAACCCCTCCGGCTGGGTAAACGCCCCAGCTTTATTTCCCCTCGCCCCCCTTAGAGTCTCTGTTGTCAAGGAGACTCAGGCGGCTAAAACCCAAAACCGAGTCTTGGTTATCTCTACCCCGAAGCCTGTCATCGTTCCGGCGTTCCTCAACAGCGCCGTTTGATAAACTTTCTTTAAGATCGGCGCCGTCATCCCGGCAAAGGGCCCCGACCCGCGTAAAATGTAAACTTAAGTTTTTGACTTTGATCCCCTTCTATCCTAAAGGAGAACTCAATTCCGATGGCTGAATACACCCAAGTCGTCAAACCCTACAATGACGACCCCTTCACCGGAAATCTCTCGACCCCCATTTCCGACTCGGACTTCACCCGCGCCTTTATCGGCAATCTCCCCGCCTACCGCAAGGGTCTGGCTCCCATCCTCCGGGGTCTGGAAGTGGGCATGGCCCATGGCTATTTCCTCATCGGCCCCTGGACGAAGCTGGGTCCCCTGCGGGATAGCGACAACCCGGCGCTGGGGGGTCTCATCGGCGCCCTGGCTCTGATTCTGGTGGCCACCGCGGCGCTGAGTAGCTACGGTCTGGTCTCTTTCCAGGGCGAGCAAAGCGGTAGCGACTCTCTGCAATCCTCCGAAGGCTGGAGCCAATTTTCCGCGGGCTTCTTCGTCGGCGGCATGGGCGGCGCTTTTGTGGCCTATTTCCTACTGGAAAATATCGCCGTGGTGGATAGCATCTTCCGGGGCTTAGTCAACTAGACGCTCCCCCTTTCTTTAGCAAAATTCTTTTTTCTTGACCTTATTCTTTAGGAGAATTATCGCCATGACCGGAGCTTACGCCGCTTCCTATCTGCCTTGGATTCTGATTCCCATCGTGGGCTGGCTCTTCCCCGCCGTCGCTATGGGTCTTCTCTTTATCCACATCGAAAGCGAAGCCTAGGCGCTTTGTTTTACTTTGATGAACTCGCCCCCGGTCTTTCGATTGGGGGTTTTTGCGTCTTGGAAATAAAATCTAACATTTTGTTCAGTTGCGCTTGACTGAAAGATTGAAAAGTGGTAGATTATGCCTAATAAGTAGAAAAAGCTTAAAGACCAATCGAGGGCTGAGCGTAGCCGAAGCCCGACTTTTATAGCTGTTCAACAAAAGCTTAAGAAATATTTAAAGGAGCGCAAAAATGCAAGACATACGAGTTGACATTGTTGACATTCAAGAAAAATTACAGGATAACGTGTACAAAAATGAAGAACATATTCGTCTTTCGCTGGTGTGTCGATTACTCCTGACGCTCGGTTGGGATATTTGGAATCCAAGAGAAGTAAACACTGAGTTTTCAGCAATTCCAATGGAGGATAAAACAAGAGTCGATATTGCCTTGTTTGCGAAGGGATCTACGCCATCAGTCTTTATCGAGACCAAGACTCTCGGAAAACTTGCCACAGGTCTAAGTCTAAGTGAAGTTGAGAGGCAAGTTCGAGATTACAACAGAAATAACACAGCCTTATTTTCGATAATAACAGATGGAAGAATTTGGCGGTTTTATTTTTCTCAGACTGGTGGAGAGTTCCATGAAAAATGTTTCAAGGAGTGCGATCTGCTTAACGATGACTTAGAGACTCTTGAGGAGACATTTTTATTATTCTTAGAGAAAAATAGGATATTAAATGGTGATGCAGAAAATGAAGCGCGCAAACATCTTGATCTTAAGACGCTAAAGAAAACTATTCAGGAGTCATTACCTCAAGCAAGACGAATGACTGAAGTTCCACCTTTTCCTCGTTTTCCTCAAGCTCTTGCAGAAGTTGTTCGCCGAAAAGGCTTCGATGTGTCTGAGGCTCAGATCGCCGAACTCCTAGAAAGACCATTTCAACCACAGTTTTGGGTGACGACTACCCCGGAAAAAGCGATAAAACTCTTGCCAGTCAATTCACTTAAACAAATGTCCCCAAAACGTAGAAGCAGAAGTGTAGATAGTTTTATCTTTGCTTTTAAGGGTAAACAATATCAAGCTGGTTCTGCGAGGGATGTCATGGTACAGGTATTTCGACTTCTAGCCCATGAAGATCCTAAGTTTTTGGATCAGTTTGCTGCACAAAAGCATGGAAAAAAACGTAGATATATAGCCAAAGAAAAAAAAGACTTATATCCAAATAAACCTGACTTAGTAGAAAAAGAGTCTATTGAATTTTTTCCTGGTTGGTGGATTGGAACAAATTATAATCGAGAGACTATCCAGAAAATATTGGATTTAGCTATGGAAGTTTTAGATCCAGAATTGCAGTCTACATTAGAAGTTAGTGTACTGTCTCCACTGAATACACTCTCGTCAACCGTACTAAAAAAGAGTTCTCCTTCAAGATGTAGCGGTCATAAACGATTTGTAAAATCCTAAGTCCCGAACCTCTTATGGGTAAAGCCTTTTGAAACAAGCCAATTTACAACCGAGATGTGACCACTGTATGAAATAATTTTCACCTGTGGATACTTTACACGGCATTAACACATCCGACTGGAGGTTTATCCATGAAATCCAAATTTGAAACCATGAATCGACAAGACCTTAAAGACTACGTCTTAACGCATCGAGACGATCAAGAAGCCTTCAACTGGCTAATACAGCGCCGGAGTTCCGACGCCGAGGCGGTTTGGTATGACGGTGAACCCTCTCCGGCTCAAACGCAAGAGGTCCTACGACAAAAAATCGATCAACCTGTCATGTCGGAATAACGCCCAGCGCCGTCGTAATTTTTTGCATTTTTTGCTTCTCTGGATGGGTTAGCGCCGCATAAAGCATCCTATGTTTTACTGGGTTCCTAGTTTATGTTTGAGCAGACTTTCAAAAATATCGATGATGTTCTCCGCAAAGAGGCGGGATGTGCGACGGAGTTAGATTATGCGGAGCAAATTTCCTGGTTGCTGTTTTTGAAGTATCTGGACGATCTGGAGGTGAAACGGCAACAAACGGCGCAGGCTTCTTTCCAAGCGTCGGAACGCTCCTGGTTTTTGGATCTGAAGGATGTGGATCAGGAAACTCTTGATCTGTCGGTGAAGAATCCCAGAGCGCCGCAGGAAATCCTGGCGGAGATTGCCCAGTTAGATCAGGACAGCGCCGGTCTTTTGCAGGAAGTTGGGGCTTTTTTATGATTACCGGCGCTGGCTTTTCCTTGAAAAAGGGGGTTTTGATGTGGTATTGTTTGTCTATCGATAGCTACCGTTTTATCTTAGAAGTTGCCGGGCTTCGACTACGCTCAGCCCTCGGTTTTTCACTTCATTAAGAACGATTATTGGTACGGATATTGAAGGGCCGGTGTGGTAACACTTTCAGCGTTTGTGCCCCTCATGGATACCATATTTTCAAAACCTAGTCCCAGTAAGGGATTGAGCCACCTGTAATGTTTACAGGAGAAGGATTTGATGGTCATTGGTAAAATATCTCAGCAGGGTTGCCAACCTGCGGAATGTAGGGTCGAAGCCCGTATCTCACTCGCATGAATACCGCTATATATCGCCGGTTTACTTTTTCTCTGAATTGTATTGCAAGAATTTCAGGGTTTTTCTTAAAATATACCTTGCTTTTGTCGAACAAAGGTTCTTGTCGATCGGTTGGAACTACAGCTTTTTACGCCCGTTGCGGCGGTAAATTAGCGCCGATAGTTTCTCCCCGCAGATCTTAAACACCCCTTCTTTTCATAATCTTCTCATAATCTTCCAGCGCCGTGTTAAAGTGGGAATTATGAAAGAAATATGAGAATCAGCGTCATGGGGCGGCGACACCGGGAAGTTTTACTGTTAGGGGCCTTAACCCTACTGGGGTTGGGGGCCTGTCAAGCGCCGTCGGCGGAAAACGCCCAGCCCAAGGCTCAGGTATTGACAACCTTCACCGTTCTGGCGGACATGGCCCAGGCGGTGGCGGGGAAAAATTTAACAGTAGAGTCCCTAGTTAAACCCGGTGCCGAAGTTCACGGCTACGAACCCACCCCTCAGGATCTGGAACGGGGACAAAGCGCCCAGTTAATTCTAGATAACGGTTTAAATCTAGAGCGCTGGGCCGAGCGTTTTTACCAAAATTTGCCCCAGGCGCCCCGCGTCACCTTGAGCGAAGGCGTTAAACCCCTGCCCATCGCCGGGGACTCCTACGCTGGCAAACCCAACCCCCACGCTTGGATGTCGCCCCAAAACGCCCTGATCTATGTGGACAACATCCGTCAGGCGCTGAGCCGACTAGACCCGGCTAACGCCGAGATTTATCAAAAAAACGCTGAAGCTTACCAAACCCAAATCCGGGATCTAGACCAGCGCCTGCGGCAGGCCGTCGCCCAAATTCCGCCGGAGCAACGTTATCTGGTGAGTTGCGAAGGCGCCTTCTCCTATCTGGCTCGGGACTATGGGTTAAAGGAAATTTACCTCTGGGCTGTCAACGCGGAACAGCAGGCGACCCCCAAACAGGTGGCCCGGGTGATTGAGGCGGTTAAAGCTAAACAAATCCCGGCGGTCTTTTGCGAAAGCACCGTCAACGACCAAGCCCAACGCCAAGTGGCTCAGGAAAGCGGCGCCCGTTACGGAGGGGTCTTTTACGTTGATTCCCTCTCCCCTCCCGACGGCCCGGCGCCGACTTACCTCCAACTCCTCGAACACAACGTCAACACCCTGATCCAAGGACTTGTCCCATGATCCCTAGCCTTTGCCTCCGAGATCTCACCGTCGCCTACCATGGGCGAATCGCGCTTCAGGTCGGCGCCTTAACCTTGCCCCAGGGCGTCCTCTGCGGTCTGGCGGGCATGAACGGCGCCGGTAAATCCACCCTCTTTAAGGCGCTGATGGGCTTTGCGCGACCCCGCTCCGGGGACATTCAAATTTACGGCCGTCCCGTTTCCTTGGCTCAGAAACAACAGTTGATCGCCTACATGCCCCAAACAGAAGCGGTGGATTGGCAGTTTCCCGTCACGGTGAAGGAGGTGGTGATGATGGGGCGCTACGGGCGTCTCAACTGGTTGCGGATCCCCCGACCTCAAGACCGGGAGATTGTTCGTCAAAGTTTAGAGCAGGTGGAGCTTTGGCACTTGCGGGAGCGCCAGATTGGGGAACTGTCGGGGGGACAGAGAAAACGGGTTTTCCTCGCGCGGGCACTGGCTCAAATCGCCGTCCTCGACTCGGCGCCGCAACCGGCGTTACTGTTACTGGACGAACCCTTCAGCGGCGTGGATATTCGCACGGAAAAAATGATGATTCAGCGCCTGTTGAGTCTGCAAAAAGAAGGCCATACGATTTTAATTTCTACCCATAACTTAGATTCTATTGAAACCTTTTGCGACCAGGTGATTTTGATTAACCGCACTCTGCTCGCCTATGGAGAAACCCGCGCCGTTTTTACCCCAGAAAATTTGCAACGAGCCTTTGACCGTCCCGAGCGCCGGGAGTCTCCCCAGTCTTGGTTAAGCCTAGAGCGGGAGAGCCTGTCATGGAGCTAGGCGCGTGGCTCTGGGCGCCTCTACAACACGCCTTTATGCTCAAGGCTTTGGGAATTAGCGCCTTGGTGGGAACGGTCTGCGCAGCGCTCTCCTGTTTTTTAATTCTTAAGGGGTGGGCGCTGATGGGGGATGCGGTCTCCCACGCGGTTTTACCCGGCGTGGTCTTGGCCTACGCCCTCAATTTACCCCTAGCGCTCGGCGCTTTTGTCTTTGGCCTACTGTCGGTTTGGTTAATTGGCTTCATTGAATCCCAGAGTCGGGTCAAGGAAGACACGGTCATTGGCATTGTCTTTACTGGCTTTTTCGCCCTGGGGCTAATCCTGGTGTCTAAAATCCGCAGTTCCCTGGATTTAACCCATATTTTATTTGGCAATGTTTTGGGGATTTCCCAAAGTGATTTAATGCAAACGGGGTTAATTTGTCTGGTGAGTTTGACGGCGCTGTTGCTTCTACGCAAGGATTTATTATTGTTTTGCTTTGATCCCATTCAAGCCCAGTCCCTAGGGTTAAACACCCAATTTTTATACTACGCCCTGCTCTCTCTCCTCTCCCTTACCGCCGTGGCGGGTTTGCAGACCGTGGGCATTATTCTGGTGGTCGCCATGCTAATCACCCCCGGCGCCACCGCTTACCTCCTCTGCGACCGCTTTGACCAAATGTTAGCCGTCGCCGTCGCCTCCGGCGTTCTCTCCAGTCTCGGGGGTACCTACCTCAGCTATCATTTGGACGGCTCCACCGGAGGCTGTATTGTGCTCCTGCAAACTTTCTTCTTTTTAATGGCCCTGATCTTGGCGCCGAAACACGGCCTGCTCGTTCGTTGGCGCTCTCGGCGCTAGTTCGGAAGCAGGAAACCTTGGTGGTAAGCATCCCAAAACACCACCCGGCATTGTAGACAGGTTAAGCGCCCGAGGCAATGGCTCCAATCTAGCGGCGCTAGGGGCCAACGCTCGCCTACTTGGTTGGGGTTAACCTCACCCTGGGGTTCAAGTCGAGCCACATAACCGTACAGTTTTTGGTTAGAAAAGGAGCTATTCACCGCCCAGCCCTCGGCGTTGAGGGGAGTCAGTTGAGCGAGCGCCGACGGCTCGACCCCCAATTCCTTGGCTAAAATTCCTTCGGCGCTGGTTCTTAACTCCCCCTGAACCCGTCCCCCTGGAAAATCCCAGGTCTGAGTTTTGAGACCCGGTCGAAATTGGGGTTTGGGCAGAAGAATTTCTCCGTTCTGAATCGGTAGAATAATCACCGAATCAGCCCGTTCCACCCGCCAATAATCCAGAACCCGGCCCTGGTCGTCTTGCCACCGCTCTCCCAAAAGACGGGCCCAGGGAGAGCGTAGTTCGGCAAATTCATCAAGATAAGTCCAGTCCTGGGCGGGGGTCATGGCAGTCATCAAATAGCCAAACATCTTCTACCGCCTAGCAGGCCTTCGCCATCAGTTTTAGGCAAGCGGAACTCTACGGAGGCCAGTCGGCGGCGGTATGGAAGCATGGGTTTAGTGGATGGGGAGCACTTCATCATTGAGTCGGTACGACTTTCACCAGAATTTGACCAGAACTTTACCAGAAATTCAGTGTATCGACACACGAGTTTTTCTTTGCGATGCTAAAGGAAAGGATTCCAGCCTAGAGAGAGAAAGAGAGTCGGATGGAAAGCACAGAAGCACTAAAGCTTATGGTTTTTCTTTTGTAATCTCTCTCTTAAGCTCTTTTGGTTTAGTTTTTTGAGTTTGTCTTAGTCCGTTCCTAACCTTATTGGAGTAAAAAAATGTTTGATCCCATTACCAGTCTAAGCCTAAATAGTCATTCGCCAGTTTCTGACTCAAAAGATCTCAGTTTATTAAACCGTAATTATCTAGAATTAACTGACCCAATCCTTCCGTCGGCGAAAAGTCAAGAATTTTGGTTTCCTCAACACGAAGACATTGCTAATAGCGCCGAGCTTATTCAACGGGATATTAAACGTCCATCAGTAATGTACTCCACAACGGATTCTGACCCCCAGCCTTGGAACCCAAATTTTAATCCTGTTGATGATTTAACGGGTTTGGAGCCCTCTGAGTCTATTTCCTCGGAATTTTTCCTGAGCGCTCTCCCGACGGTTAACCTGAGTGCCACTGACGCGACGGCGGCAGAAGTCTTGACGGGCCAGAAGGCAAACCCCGGACGCTTTACCCTGACTCGCGCGGGTAATCTGTCCAATAGCTTAACGGTAAATTACACGATTGGGGGAACAGCTACCAATGGAATTGACTACAAAAATTTAAAGAGAGCCGTCACCTTTGCCGCCAATTCAGCCACAGCGCGAATTAACATTAACGTTTTAGATGACACTGTGTTTGAAGGTAATGAAACTGTCACTTTGACTGTGGCAAATAGTGCTAATTACACCGTAGGGACGAATAATACGGCAACCGTCACGATCACCGATAACGATATCAATCTCCCCGCTGTCACGATTGCCGCGACCGACGCGACGGCGGCGGAAGTCTTGACGGGCCAGACTGCTAATCCCGGACGCTTTACCCTGACTCGCACGGGTAATCTTGCCAATAGCTTAACGGTAAACTACACGATTGGCGGAACCGCTACCAATGGCGCCGACTATGGCAGTTTAACCGGCGCTGTCACCTTTGCCGCCAATTCAGCCACGGCGGTAATTAACGTTAACGTGTTGGATGACACTCTGTTTGAAGGCAATGAGACTGTTATTCTGACCTTGGCAAATAACGCTAACTACATTGTCGGAACGGGTAATACAGCCACCGTCACCATCGCCGATAATGACAATCCGCCGACTACTGGGGGCACTGCTCAATGGACGCGGCAATATAGTTATCAGCCCAGCTTATTTGAGACAGCCACAGATTTAGTGACCGCCGCTGATGGTAGCATTTATGCCATAGGATGGATGAAAACCAGTACCACTGAAGGGGGGAATGGCACCGATGATGCTTGGGTCGCCAAATATGATTCCCTAGGACAGCAACTCTGGTTCCGGTTGATTAGCAAACCCAGCCATTTTTCCCGAAGTGGTGGCACTACCTATGTGGGAGTTTTTGATGAACGAGCCTACGGGATCGCTCTAGATAGCTCAGGAAACGTATTTGTAACAGGGACTAGCGTCATTCGGGGAACTATCTCACAAGAAAACGATCCCTCAACACCCGATGACAATACCAGTGAATATTTTGAAGGGACTGATCTGTTCATTTACAAATACAGTAGTAGCGGCGCGCTTCTGACGGAGCTGAGTCAGTTTACTGGCAATAACAATGAATCTGCCAGAGACATTGCGATTGATGGAGCGGGAAATGTCTATCTAGTCGGTAAATTCAATAATCAAGCCGCTCTCTTTAAATACGACGGATCGAATTTTTCGACCGGAAACTGGCTCTGGGCAAAAGCGTTAAGTTCCGACGAAAAAGATAACCCTAACAATGTTGCTGTTGACAACCAAGGATTTGTCTATGTAGCGGGGGACTACGACCGCCCATTTAACAATGGCACTAGTGGCTCATTCGCCAATGTTAATGGTGAATATGATGCTTGGTTAGTCAAGCATCGTACTAGTGATGGAGAACTTGTTTGGGTCAAAACGGACTTAAAAAACACAGCCAATTTCGATGACCGGGTTACGAGCATGGTTGTCGCCAATAATGGTCGCATCTACATCACAGGGATCACCGCCACCGGCGAATTTTCTGGGCAAAGCACGTTTAAGGACACCTGGCTTTTGCAGTATGAAAGCATTAATGTTAATGGTGTGGATCAGGGTAATCGCCGCTCCGCATTAAGTTTTGCTAAAACTTCAAGCTTAGAGTATTTTTTCACTGATGTGGCCGTGGATAGCAATAATGGCATCTATGTAACAGGATACAGGGCGACAAACGATGCTGTTCAAGCCATTGTCATTAAATATGATGGCTCTCAAAACTTAACCAGTCCTCTCGCGTTCCAGTGGGAAGGACGAATTGGGACGCCCGGAAATTCAGCCATTCCTTTTGCTGTGACGGTCGCTCAAAATGGTTCTGTGTATATGCTCGGTCAAACCGGAGGAAATCTAGCTCGTCCTGTAACGGGTCAATTTGATATTTTCTTGACTCAATTCACGAATAATATCGCTCCCACGGCCCTCGGAATTTTTGACGGGAATCAGATTTTCTCCACCGCTTTATCCTCTATCTCTCCCTATCGTCCATACCGAAACATTACATCGATTCGCAATGGTCAACCCACTGACATCCTCCCTCAACTTCAACTTCAAGTTCTGGATCAAGATTCACGTCTTGGGCAACAAGGACTTTTAACTTTCTCTGAAATTTTCAGAGGGTATCTCTAAAAAAAGTCCATTAGTCATTCCTAGGGAAACTCTGGAAAAACATTGATTTCCACACGAGGGTTGACACCGACAAAAGTCCTCCTAAACAAGGGGGACTTTGAGACGTTTTCCCCCCTTTTCAAGGGGGGTTAGGGGGGATTCTGACATTTGTGTTTACACGGTAGGTTTGCTATATCTTAATCCGCTTCGATAGCTCCCAACTGCTTTAAGGTTGCTTTTTGAGCCTCAGTTAAGCCAGTTACTCCCGTAATATTCATACCTTCGTAGAGGCGATCCGGTCGCAACACTTGCAAACATTCTCCCGTTTCTGTATGCCACAAGCGGACGGTTTCGTCGTAGCTAGCACTGGCAAGCATATAGCTCGAATCCGTAAGAGGCGCGGGGCAGAAGACGACCGAGTTCACAATATTTTGATGTCCCTCTAGGGTCTTGAGGTGTTGCCCCTGAATGATGTCCCAAATCTGGATAAAGCGGTCGCAACCAACCGCAAGGTAGTGACCATCGGGGCTGAAGTTAATCGACATGATAGCGCCGTGAAAGCCAGAGAGGGTCGCCAGGCATTCCCCAGATTGAATCTGCCAGAGCTTAACCGTGCCGTCGTGGGCTCCGCTCGCTAATAGTTGTCCTGCTGGGTGGAAGGCCAGGGTCCAAGTGCGCGCGCTATGTCCTAACCATTGTTGGCGTAGCTCTCCCGAGAAACTATCCCACAAACGGATCTGCCCATCTTCGCTACCCGTCGCCAATAAGCGCCCTTGGGGATGGACGACCAGACTAAACACATAGGGAACGTCCTCTGGGAAGGCGATGGTGCGCACAATCTGTCCAGTCTCCATCGACCAAATACGAGCCGTGCCGTCATAGCCACAACTCATAATCCAAGGAAGATCGGGATGGAACGCCACCCCCACAACCCAGTTTTCATGACCTGTAAAGGTCTGTAAGCAGTGACCTTGATTATCCCAAAGCTTGACTAAGCCGTCATAAGCACCACTGACCACTAGGTCTCCCCGGGGATGAACGGCCAGCGCCACAATCCGAGTCTGATGACCGGAGCTAATTTTTTGGCAAGTCTGGGTTGTCATCGACCACCAGCGTAGGCGAGCGTCATCTCCGCCTGTGACCAGTTGTGTTCCTTGGGGGTTGAAGGCCATCGCCCAAAAGCCCAACTTTTCCCCCTGTAAGGTTTTCAGACATTGTCCCGAATTAACCTGCCAAAACTTGACCTGGGCCGAGCCGCCGCTGGACACGAGGGTTTCCCCGTCGCGGCTAAACCGGAGACCCCAGACCCCCATGGAGTGACCTTGTAAAATACGGACTGGACAATGACGCATTAAATCCCAGAGACGAATGCTATTTTGACAGGCAAAGGCGAGGGTTTGTCCATCAGGACTAAAGACCATGTTATGAATTTGAAAGCCTGGGTCGTTGGTTCCCTCGCTGGCTAGGGAAAAAGTTCGCCGGGGTTCGCCAGCGTCGAGATCCCAGCTGATAATAGCGCCGTCTATACTCACGGAAACTAGCTCCGTTCCCTGGGGGTTAAACTGGACAATCCGAACATCGGTCTGATGTCCCCGCAATGTTCGGCAACAATCTCCCCGATCCAGATCCCAGAGTTTCACAGTGTAGTCGGCGCCGGCGCTCGTCAAGAGATGGCGGTGAGGATGAAAGGAGAGATCGCAGACGGCTTTTTGATGCCCGTTCAAGGTGATTTCCGGCGCTGACTCCTGTAACTTATGCAGTCGAATCGTCCCATTTTCATGGGCAGTGGCTAACAATGCGCCATCGGAACTCAGGGCTAACTGCCAGATGGGACTATCTGTTTGCCAAACTCGTAAACATTTTCTTGTTGCTAAATCCCAATGTTTGAGAGTTTGGTCAAAACTACTCGTAAAGAAGGTCTGACCGTCAGGAGCAAAACTTATTCCAAATGACCAATTTTGATGGGCGACAAGAGAAAGGATTTGTTGACCTGTTTTCATTTCATAGAAAAATACGGTTCCATCCAAACCCATCATGGCCAGTAGCTCATCATTGGGACTTAAAGCTATATTGTTGATATCAACCAATGGCTCGGAAAAAACGACTTGGGTGAGAATAGCATGGCTAAAGTCAACGTTTTGTAAAGGAGTATCTCGCAGATAAACTTGACGAAGGGATAATCCTGAAAAATCGACTCCTTTGAAGTCTGTATCGAGATACCGTAGCAGATTGAGGATATTTCCTGCGCTATAATCTAGCGTTGGCAAAGAGGCATGGCGACAATTTTCAAGCAACTGCTGGAGATGGCTCCCAATCGATGGAAGACTATAAAGTTGGGCGATTAGCCTGTCAATTAGGGGGGCCAAAATTAACCGGCGCTGGCTATCCCGAATATAGTCCTTTGTTTCCGCCTTTAGGAGGGTATGGGCTGTCAGCCATTGTAATTTGGATTGGAGAATTTCCTCAGTCGCAATATCGAGAATTTTCTCAAGAATATATTCCATGACGACGGGCTGTTGGGTGTATTGATTTCCCTGTGTTTCGATGAGCGAGCGAAAGCTCAAGGTTTCTAAGGCTTCTAATAGCTTTCCTTTGGACAGCACCGGAATGACATCACTTGTTAATTCAGAAATCCCTGTCAATTCGCGATTAATAGCTAGCCAATACATAATACATTTTTCTGTCCTTGACAGGCGCTGAAACTGTTCATCTAACAAGCGCCGAACCCCGTTAAAAACAAAAGTATTTTCCTGTAAAAAGGCCTCGATATTTCCCGCAAACAACTCTTGCACCGAGGTTGCCGCAATTTTCAGAGCTAGGGGATTATTGTCGTAGCGATCGCCCAATATCTTTGTGTCTGCCTCCCTGCCAAACAATCCCTTCTGTTGGATAATTGCCTGAGCGGCCTCTGGCGAACCGTCGAGTCGTAGAGAGCGAACCGCCAATCCAGTCCCTTCTAGAGCGGCTACTTCGACTGGCTTTTCCCGACTGGTCAACACAACACAACTCTGATGTCCCACCTCGCCGACCAAGCGCAATAGCTCTCCATAGGCCTCAAACTCACTACGAAATTGTCCGGCTCGTTCCGCATCCAACAGGGTTTCTAGGTTATCCAAAATTACCAGGCAGCGAGACTGCCGCAGACATTGCACCAGCTTGACCAAGGTGCCTTGGCTTTCCTGGTGATTCGAGAGGAAAGGAACTAGCTCAGTGAGTAACTCTTTTAGCGGCAGTGCGTTGCGTAGCGATCGCCAAATTATCCTATCAAACTTTGAGGGGGGGGATGTTGGTGATTGGATGATTTCTTGAGCTAGTTTTACCGATAGTGCCGTCTTTCCCATGCCACCCATGCCTAGGATAGCAACTGAGCGACATCTATCCCTTTGGATCCATTGGACGAGGATTTTTAACTCCTCCTGCCTTCCGTAGAAAACAGAAACATCGATTGCCTCTCCCCAATCAATTAACGCTGTTTGGGATTGGGGGTCTGAGACCTGACTGTTGGTATCTAAATTAGTGTTACTTACCGTGGATATTAGGACATTTGGACGAGGCGAAGCTGACGAAACCGGCCCAATTTTTCTCTGCCACCGTCGCTCTAGACAAAACCGAAAATTTTTCTTGTTAACTTTCTCGCCCAAGGCATAGGTGAGGATCTGCCAGAGTTTTGGCGCAACGGTGCGGTTGATGTAGCTGAGGGAATACCCCGTGGCAGTCGCAATCTCATCATAGGTGTGGTTAGACCAGCATCCCTGAAGAACCCGTAATTCAATTTCGCTAAGACGGCGATCCGAATGCTCGAAGACCGCATCATCGACAATTTTCTGCGCATCATTCCATTGCATGTTAGGACAACCATTGACTCAAGGGATATGAGGCTTATTCGAGTCCGAAGTTTGCTGGGATTCCGACTAAAAAAAATACCTTATAAGGGGTATGGTAGTCAAGGTATTTTCAATGTTAACTGTCTCCAAATTTCCTGCTCTAGGAAGGGGTTTGGGAGGGGCGCCGGCGCCGGAAAAAAACAATTAAACGAACCAGACCGTAGCTCAACAGACCGAGGGTTAACGCCCCCGCCAGAATCGGCAACGCTAAGGCAAAGCTAGCCAAAACTGCGGCCCCCAAGGTCTCTAGGGTCGTCCAGAGGGGATTGGCTAAACCGCCGGTGGTCGCGGTGGAGGCGAGACGAGTCAGACTGCTCAAACTCTTAATAATCCCGGCGGAACCGCCCCCGGCGATGGCCGCGACCGTCCATTGCGCAAGGGGCCCCATATCCTCGGGAATCAGCGCCGCCGTCACCAAGACGCCGGCGGCAATTGCGAGAGGTGTCGCCGCGGCGTCGAGGAGATTATCCAGCCAAGGGATAGAGTAAGCACCGATTTCCAGAACGCTGGCGGCGGCAAACAGCGCCAAGGCTGGCTCCGTATCCAGCCAAGCCAAGCTAGGGGGCAAGGTCCAGCCCCCCAAAACCCCGACGGCGCTGATCACTAAAAAAGGGACAAAAACCCGTAGTCCGCAGGCGGCACTGAGGGCAATCCCTAAAAAGAGTCCGAGGAGGTCTTCTAGCAAGATTGGCGGTATCCAGGTATTGTCAAGGGCAATCGTCATCGGCACTCCTTAATTTTGAAAGTAAACCCCATTGCGCCTCAAGATTAACCCAGCGCCGGAGATGTTTCCAGTTAGAGGGGGCTAGCCGACAGGGAAGTAACTCACCAGGAGGGCTTACTGAAATATTCGGAAGTTTTTGTCAACAGAGCGTTTTTCTCGGAGTTAGCGACCAGACTTAAACCTTATATTCCAAAGACTTTAAATACTCTGTATTGACGCCGGACTCACGGACTAGGGCAATTTTACCGGTGCGGGCCACCTCCCGGATACCAAATTTAGCCAACATTTGGATAATAGCCACCATTTTCCCGGGATCGCCTACGACTTCAATCGTGACGGTGTCCTCGGAAATATCCACAATCCTCGCCCGGAAAACCTGGGCTAACTCGATCACCTCCGCCCGGGCCGTCGCCGGGGCGTTGACTTTCACCAGCATTAATTCCCGCTCTACGCAGGGGGTTTGGGTAATGTCCTGAACTTTAAGAACGTTAATGAGTTTATATAATTGCTTGGTTAACTGCTCGATAGTATTATCATCCCCCGGCACCACCATGGTAATACGAGAAACGCCCCCCTGCTCCGCTGGCCCCACCGCCAGACTTTCAATATTATATCCCCGCCGAGCGAACAGTCCGGCGATACGGGTGAGAACCCCGGCTTCGTCTTCTACTAGAACAGAGAGGGTGTGTTTCATTGCCGTTATGAACCAGGGAAGAGCTTCATCTCCCAATACAGCGCCGGAGCGCAAAATAGGGCTTTGCCATATTAGCATGAAAAACTATAAACTTTCCTCCTTAGCCTTGAGAAGCCATTCCATGATTACCCTCGGCGTTAATATCGACCATGTGGCCACTATTCGCCAAGCGAGACGGACTGTCGAGCCTGACCCCGTCGCCGCGGCGGTCTTGGCGGAACTGGGCGGCGCCGACGGCATTACCGTTCACCTGCGGGAAGACCGGCGCCATATTCAGGACCGGGACGTCCGTCTTCTGCGACAAACGGTTCGCTCCCATCTGAATTTAGAAATGGCGGCGACCCCGGAGATGACGGCCATCGCCCTAGACCTCAAACCCGATTATGTGACCCTAGTGCCGGAGCGCCGGGAAGAAGTTACCACGGAGGGAGGGCTAGCGGTGGCGGGGCATTTAGACAAACTCCAGCCCCTAGTGGCCACACTACAGAGCGCCGGAGTTCCCGTCAGTTTATTTATCGACGCCGAGGAGGGACAAATTCAAGCCGCGGCCCAATCCGGTGCTCAGTGGATCGAACTGCATACGGGAAAATACGCCGACGCGCTGGACGCGGTTCAACAGGTCAGGGAACTGGAAAGCCTCCGCCAAGGGTGTTTACTGGCTCAGGATTTGGGACTACGGATTAACGCCGGTCATGGACTCACTTACTGGAATGTTCGCCCCGTAGCTCAATTGCCAGCCATGGAAGAATTAAATATTGGTCACACTATTATCAGCCGCGCCGTTTTGGTGGGGCTGGAGCGAGCGGTACGGGAAATGAAGGCGGCCATAACCGGGGCTGTTTGCTAGACAGTCCCCGGTAAAGGAGAGTTTTCTCGTTCTCCGGGACAGGCTCAAAAATCTCCCTCCAAACCGGCGCTTAGCTTCCCCAGTCTTTGATAGACTAACCTCAGTGAACCCAATTTGAGGATGGGCTATGGCTTTGGAATATCCCGATGATCTCCGCTATCTGGATAGCCATGAATATGCGCGGTTAGACGGCGAAATCGCCACCGTTGGTCTCAGCGCCTTTGCGGTGGACGAGCTGGGCGACATTGTCTTTGTGGAACTGCCGGAGGAGGGAGATGCCCTGGCACTGAAGGGAGCCATCGGGGCGGTGGAATCGGTGAAGGCCGCCTCCGACGTCTATTCTCCAGTGGCGGGGACAGTGATCGAGGTCAACAAAGCTCTCTTGGAAAGTCCGGAATTGCTGAACGAAGATCCCTACGGCGAAGCCTGGTTGATCAAAGTCCGCATTGACAACTGGGAAGACACTCTGGAAGAAACCCTGTCCGCCGACGAGTACCAGGCCAATGTGGAAGGGGAAGATTAGGGGCGAATGCAACCCGTTGACTACACGACTCTAGCGGCGCTCTGCCATGACCTTCAGAAGGACTGGTTGCCCGCCAGAGTCGAGCAGGTTCATCAAAGTGACCGTCATACCCTGGCCTTGGCGCTGAGAACCTTAGAAAAACGAGGTTGGCTGACCCTTTCTTGGCATCCCCAGGCCGCTCGCCTGGTTCTGAGCGCCCCGCCCCCCAAGGAGCCGGACACCTTTACCCTGAGTGAGCAGTTACGCCATCAACTGAAGGGTCTGGCTCTTACCGTCGTCCAGATGGCCCAGCCCTGGGAGCGGGTCGTTAATCTCCAGTTCGGCCCCCGCCCCGGCGAAGCGCCCCAATTTCACCTCTACGGGGAAATCATGGGGAAATATAGTAATTTAATCCTGACCGACGGGGACAATCAAATTATTACCGTGGCCCATCAAGTCGGCGCCCAACAATCCCGGGTCAGAACTGTGCAGACGGGCCAGCCCTACGTTCCGCCCCCGGCCCTGTTGAATGAAAAACCGAGTCTGGCGGAGTTCTTGCCCTCTTGGCAAGAGCGGGTCGGTTTAATTCCCGGCCCTTTGGGGAAACAACTCTTAAAAACCTATCGAGGGCTTAGTCCGGCGCTGGTCGGTCAACTCCTAGAAGGGGCAGGTTTAGACCCTAACCGGGAAACCTCTTCCCTCGGCGTCGAGGAATGGAGCGCCTTATTTGCCGTCTGGCGAGAATGGTTAACGGCGCTAGACCGGGGAACCTTTTGTGTCCATGCCTGGGGCCAGGGCTATCGGGTCTTTGCGCTAACGGGGACAGAAACGGCGCCGGCGGAGAATTGTCATCCGTTCATCGATCACTACTACGCCCAGCGTTTAGGGCAGGAACGCTTTAGCCAACTGCGCCACCAGTTACGCCAAACCCTCAAGTCTCATCAGACTAAATTGTCTCAAAAGCAGTCCGTTTTTCAGACCCGTTTGGCGGAGGCGGAGGACGCCGACGGCGCCCGCAGGCGGGCGGATCTGCTAATGGCCCATCTTCATCTCGCTCGGCCGGTTTTAACCCAGGCGACTCTGGCGGACTTTGAAACGGGCGAAACTGTTGTCATTCCCCTCCAACCGGATAAAAGTTGGCTGCAGAACGCTCAGAGTCTTTACAAACAACACCAAAAATTAAAACGGGCTCAGGAAAAAGTTCTACCCCTGCTGGAGGCGGTGACTACGGAGCTGGCTTACTTAAACCAAATCGGAATCAGTTTAGACCAACTTGAAGACGAAACTAGTGCCCAGGAACGCCAGATTTTAGAAGATATCCGGGACGAACTCAACGAAGAAGGCTATGTAACCCTGAGCCACCCCCGGCGCCGGAATAAGGAAACCGTCTTTAACGGCTCCATTTTTCTCAGCCCTTCGGGCTATGAACTCTGGGTCGGGCGCAACAATCGCCAAAACGACCTCCTCACCTTTCGCCTAGCGGGGGACTATGACCTCTGGTTCCATACCCAGGAAATTCCTGGCAGTCACGTCCTGCTCCGACTGCCCCCCGGTGCCGTTCCCGAGCCGCAGGATTTGCAAAGTGCCGCCGATATCAGCGCCTATTTTAGCCAAGCCCGCCAGAGCGAACAGGCCCCAGTGGTCTATACCCGCCCTAAATATGTCTTTAAACCCAAAGGGGCTAAGCCCGGTATGGTCGTCTATCAGCGGGAAACCATCCTCTGGGGCAAGCCAGCCAATCTTATAGCCTATCCAAAAAAAGGAGATTTGGGGGGAATTGGAAAAATTTTGTAACAAAAATTCGTGGTCTATGTTACAATCCGTAGCATAGGAATCGAAAGAGCCGCGAGTTGGGAACCGCCGCTACCGCTAGATTTCCTCACGCAACAACAACATTCTCCAGCCTAGGGACTCAGTTTCTAGGCTTTTTTCCCATAACGGGCGAGGCTCAGAAGGGCTTCGCTACTAGGGCCCCTCCCTCGCCCATTTTTGGGAGAGGGAGGTGAGGGCCGAGATGTGTACACACGGTAATCGCACCCTGAGTGTCGGCAAACTCAACTAAGGCGTTAAAGCCCCTCGTCCACCAAGTAGGTATAGCGCCGTAGGCTCTTTTCATAGTCCGTCAAGAGGCGCTGGCTTTCTTCTAGGGAAATTTGCCCCTGGGTCAGCGCCGCTTCGGTATAGCGCCGCATCCGTTCTAGCAGGTCTTCGGCATCATACTGGACATAGCTTAAAACCTCCGTCATGGTGTCGCCTTTGACAATGGATTCAATCTGATACCCCTTGGGCGTCATGGCGATATGAACCACGTTAATATCCCCGAATAAATTGTGGAGATTGCCCATGATTTCTTGATAAGCGCCGACTAAAAACATGCCTAAATAGTAGGGAATCGGGGGCGAAATTTCTTTCTTTTTCGAGACGTTCCCCCGGGGCGCCGAGCGGAAATCGTGGACTTCTAGGTAGGGTTTCACGTCCCGCAGGTCGATAAAGCGGTCGATCTTACCGTCGCTGTCGCAGGTTAGATCCGCCAAAATGGCCCGGTGTTGGGGCTGTTCCTTGAGGCGGTGAATGGGCATGATGGGGAAAAGTTGCTCCAAAGACCAAGATTCCGGCGCTGATTGAAACACGGAAAGATTGACGTAATAAATAGCGGTCATCATTTTTTCCAACTCGTCAAAATCCTCCGGCGCGTAGTCCTGTTGGCGGGCGATATCGAGGATTTTCTGGCAACAGTCCCAGTAGAGCCGCTCCACCTGGGCCCGCTCCGTTAGGGTTAGATAGCCAAAGTTAAAGAGGCTAATGGCTTCCTGTTTGAGTTGAATGGCATCGTGGTAGGCCTCTTGATAGGTATTGCTTTTTAAAGATTGGCTAATGTCCCAAAGATTTTGCACGATGGGATGGGCGTCCTTGGCGGGTTTTTCCTGGGACGGCGCCAGCGCCTCGTTTGACCCGAGGACATCGAACACTAAAACCGACTGGTGGGCGGCGATAGCCCGACCGCTTTCACTAATGAGCGTGGGAACCTCCACCCCGCCCTGCTCACAGGCCTCCTGGATAGCCGCCACAATATCGTTGGCGTAGTTCTGCATATTGTAGTTTTTGGAGGCAGGAAAATTGGTGTTAGAGCCGTCGTAATCCACCGCTAGACCGCCCCCCACATTGAGGTAGCGCATCTTGGCGCCCCAGCGGGCCAACTGGACGTAGAGCTGGCTGGCTTCCCGCATGGCGTCTTTGATCACGGTAATGTTGGAAATTTGGGTGCCAAGGTGGAAATGGAGCAACCGCAGACAATCCAACCGCTCCGTCGCCTCTAGGCGCTCTAGCAGGGTCACAATTTCCGGCGCCGTTAGGCCAAATTTAGCCCGCTCCCTCGGGGCGGCCCCTTGGTTTTCCCAATCCTTAACGCTCAGTTGGGCCCGCACCCCCAGCAGGGGTTTAATGTTTAACTGTTGGCTAATGTGGAGCACCCACTCCAACTCCCGGAGTTGGTCGATGACAATAATGGCCCGGTGTCCTAGGCGCTTAGCGAGTAAAGCAGTTTCTAAATAATCCCGGTCTTTATAGCCGTTGCAGATAATTAAACTTTTACTGGCCTTATCGTTCTGCTCCAGTTGGGGCGGCAGAGTCGCTAAGGCGATCATCAACTCCGGCTTAGATCCCGCTTCTAGGCCGAACTGGAAGGGCTTGCCCCGCTGAGCTAGGGTTTGCACAATGTGGCGCTGTTGGTTGCACTTGATGGGATAGACCCCTTGATAAACGCCGGGATATTTGTAACGAGCCATCGCTCGGGAAAAGCAACTATTCAGGCGCTCTAGACGGTCCGCCAAAATATCGGAAAAACGGATCAGCAGAGGCAGATCCAACTTTCGTTTTCGTAGCGCCTCCACCAGTTCGTAAAGGTCGAGGGAACCGCCCCGGTCGCCCTGGGGAGAAACGGTGATATGGCCGACGGCGTTGATAGCAAAATAGGGAGCGCCCCAGCCCTGAATGCGATAGAGGTCTTCGCTATCTTCGATGGACCAGCCCGGGCTGGCTTTTTTGGATTTCTTACTCTCTTTTTTCTCTTCTGCGACGGTCTCCACTCCCATACGTTTCCTCCCCATAATGACGCTCGGTAACTAGGCTAGCCCCCATTGTACCGGTTTCCCGACTCCGGGCTGGAGTCCAAACCCTTCACATTTCCCACAGGCGCCGGCGCCGGGGGCCCTGAAACCGTTGATGGCTGTCCCGCAGAAGAGCGGGGATCGGCAACTGGCAGGGGCATCGGGGCAAACACTCGCCGCAGTCCGTACAACGATCTCCCCGTCGTCCGGGGAACCAGTGGCCCGCTTGCTCTAACATCTGGTAACGGTACTGCCCAAAGGCGGTTAAATCGAAGGCCGCGGCGCCGTTGCGGAGGCGGAGAATGGCGGGAATATTAATATCTTCGGGACAGGGGAGGCAGGCCTGGCACTGGCGACACTGTTCCGCCCCCAGTCGGCGCTCCATTTCCGTCTCTAGGCGCCGGAAAATTTCTTGTTCCGCCTCGTTTAATGCTTGGGTTCGCTCGCCCCAAATTTCGACCGGGGTTAATTCTGCTGGATTAGCGGCGCCGTAACTGAGGGTGGTAATGCGGGGATCGCTGAGGAGAAACCGATAGCCCATCCCTAGGGGAGAAAGGGGTTCACAGAGGCGCCGCAATTTCTCTGGGGGGTTGTGGAGTTGGCCGCCTTTGTCGGCGGGGGAGATGATGAAAATCCCTAGATCTAACTGGCGGGCGAGGTCAATAATCGGCGCTAGGGATTGGTCTAGATAGTAATAGTGGAGGTTGATAAAGCTAAAAAAGCCGGTTTTAATTGCGGTTTTGATTAAGCCGAAAGAACCGTGGGAGCTAAACCCCAGATGACGAAAGCGGCCTTGCTCCCGCAAGCGCCGCAGTTGGGGATAAACCGCTTTCACCCAATCTAAGTGCTCGGGTAAATTAAGGCCATGAATGGCGAGACAATCCAGGTACTCTACACCCAAACGCTCTAGAGATTGACTGAGGGTTGACGCTAAATCTTGCCCGGGCAGAATTTTACTGGTGAGATAAAAACTCTCCCTAAGTAAAGTGGGTAACACTCGCCCTAGATAGGCCTCGCTCTTGCCGTAACTCGGCGCTGTTTCTAGGTGGTTAATGCCCAGTGCCAGCGCCGCTTGAACAGTTTGAGCTAAGGTTTCCGGTGAGTCGAGGCACCGCATGGTTCCCAGGGAGAAAACCGAGAGGGGCAACTCCGTTTGACCAAAGCGCCGATAGTGCATAGAGCAGGCCTAAATGGAACGATTGCGAGTACTTTTCTTGAAAGACAGGTATAGCGAGACTTTCAGAGTCTCTGTCAGTTATGGTTACCATGTTTTCAAAACTTATTCACAGCAAGAGATTAATTGACTTGTATTTGTCGCCGTTATTTTTTCATATCTTTGGTTACATTTTGAATTTAGAATGGCTGAATGATAACATCCCCTAGCTAAAATGCTGAAAGCCGGAAAAAGATAGGCTCTCTCGCTTTCCCGTTTCCAACTCGACGTAAATCTCCAGCTCCGTCGCAATTTCGCCAATAATGGCGGAGCTGTTCCCTAGGGTTGCCGTTAACATTTCTGCCTGTCGGGGCGGCAGACATAAAATCAGTTCAAAATCTTCGCCGCCGTAGAGCGCCCACTGGCAGGCCTGCTCCAGCCCGACCCAGTCCCTTAATCCCGGCGGTAGAGGCAGGTCAGTTACCCGAGCGCCGACGCCGCTAGCCCGACACAGTTGCAACACTGCGTCCGCTAAACCGTCGCTACTGTCCATCCCGGCGACTCGCTCCCAACCCCAACCCTGAAGCAGGGCTACGACGTCCAATCGAGGCCGCGGGCGCCGGTGGGCCAAAATCCACCTTTGCCCTAGATCTGGCGAAACCTGAGCCTGTTTTTCCGGCTCCAGCAAGAGTTCTAACCCCGCCCTAGACGCCCCGTGGGCGCCGGTGGCCACAATCCAATCCCCAACCTGAGCGCCAGAGCGCCGAATGGCTTGACCCGGCGTTACGGTTCCCAACGCCGTAATCGCCACCGTGGCCACCGGGGAACGACAGAGATCGCCTCCCAAAATCGGAGCCTGCCAAGGGTCGAGGCAAGCCCGTAGCCCCCGGTACAATTCCTCCACCCAGAGGAGGGAACGGTCTGCCGGTAAAGCCAAGCCGACGGTAATGCCCAACGGCTCGGCGCCCATAGCGGCCAAGTCCGACAAATTCGCCGCGGCGGCCCGCCAGCCCACATCCGCCGGCTCCGTGGTGGCGTCGCTGAAATGCACTCCTTCAATGAGGAGATCGGTGGTGATGACTAACTCCTGACCGGCGCGGGGGTGAATCACGGCGCCGTCGTCCCCGATGACCAGGGGCGAACAAAAGGCTTGCACTCGTTTTAGCAACGCCTGCTCGCCTAAATCCTGAAGTCTCAGTGCATTGTTCACAAGGTTATGTCCCTTAAAAGCAGCAGTCATTATGGATCACCCAATTATAGCGATCACATCTCGGTTGTAAATTGCCCTGTGCCAAAAGGCTCTACCCATAAGGGTTCCGGGACTTAGGATTTTATAAATCGTTTATGACCGCTATATGTCATTCACGCTGAACAAATTACAGGAACCGCTTTGGAAAAATACAGACTCTGTCTGACGAGTCGTGAAATTCTTTATTGAGCCATCTTCACTACTTCTGAATGACTACCATCGCATCTTAGGAGCGGAAATTGCGCCGTTCAGCCAGCGCCGGACTATGCTATGCTGGGGTCTGTCGGGGGTATAGCTCAGTTGGTAGAGCGCCTGCTTTGCAAGCAGGATGTCAGCGGTTCGAGTCCGCTTACCTCCATTTTCAGTCCTTAAACCCACCGGAGGGACGGCGAAAAACAGGCTAAAATCAGAAAACCTGATTTCCGCTCTAAGCCGCCGTGACTGAAGCCAAAAGTTATAAAGACACCGTTAATCTGCCCCAAACCCGTTTTGAGATGCGGGCCAACGCTAGCCAACGGGAAATTGAGATTCAACGCTTTTGGCAAGAGCGCCAGATTTACGAAACCTTGGGGGAAGAGAATCCCGGCGAGGTCTTTGTCCTCCACGACGGCCCCCCCTACGCCAACGGCTCTCTCCACATGGGCCACGCTTTGAATAAGATCCTCAAAGATATTATTAATAAATATCAACTTATGCGAGGGCGGAAGGCTCGTTATGTGCCCGGCTGGGACTGCCACGGTCTGCCCATTGAACTGAAGGTATTACAAACTCTGAAAGCGGAAGAGCGCCGGGAGTTGACGCCCCTGACCCTGCGGCGGAAAGCGAGGAACTTTGCCCTCAAGGCCAAGGAGGAGCAGTTAGTCGCGTTTCAACGCTATGGCATTTGGGGGGATTGGAGCCATCCCTATTTGACCCTCGCCCCGGAGTACGAAGCGGCCCAAATCGGCGTTTTCGGAGCCATGGCCCTGAAGGGTTACATTTACCGGGGGCTGAAACCCGTCCACTGGAGTCCCAGTTCCCGCACGGCTCTGGCGGAGGCGGAGTTGGAATACCCGGAAGGCCATGTTTCCCAGAGCGTCTACGCCGGTTTTACCGTGACCCAAGCCTCGGAAAAACTTCAGGCGGCGCTAGCGCCGTTTTTAGGAAATCTCGGTGTCGCTATCTGGACCACGACTCCCTGGACTCTGCCGGGGAATCTAGCCGTGGCAGTAAATCCCGAGTTAACTTATACCGTCGTCGACGCCGACCCGGCGCCGGGCACCCATCGCTATTTAATTGTGGCGGCGGCGCTGGTAGAAACCCTCAGTTCTGTTTTAGGAACAACCCTAACCCCCCGAGCCACCTTTACCGGCGCCGAGTTGGAGGGAACGTTATACCGTCATCCCCTCTTTGAGCGGGAAAGCGCTGTGGTCATTGGCGGGGATTACGTCACCACCGAGTCCGGCACGGGTTTAGTCCACACGGCGCCGGGCCATGGGCAGGAAGATTTCATTGTGGGTCAGCGTTACGGGCTACCCATTCTTTCCCCAGTGGACTCTGCGGGGAACTTTACCGCCGAAGCGGGTCAATTTGCCGGGTTAAATGTCCTCAAAGACGCCAATGACGCCATTATCGCGGCGCTTCAGCAGGCCGGAGCCTTACTGAAGGAAGAAGCCTACGGTCACAAATATCCCTACGATTGGCGCACCAAAAAACCGACTATTTTCCGGGCCACCGAGCAATGGTTCGCCTCCGTGGCGGGGTTCCGGGAGTCGGCGCTGGCGGCTATCAAGACCGTGCGTTGGATTCCGGCCCAGGGGGAAAATCGCATTATTCCTATGGTGGCGCTCCGCAGTGATTGGTGTATTTCCCGGCAACGGGCCTGGGGCGTGCCGATTCCGGTTTTCTACGACGAGGAAACGGGGGAAGCCTTACTCAATGAAGAGACCTTAACCTTTATCCAAAATTTAATCGCCGAGAAAGGATCAGATATCTGGTGGGAGCTACCCGTGAGCGAACTTTTGCCCCCCAGCTACCGAAACAACGGCCGAACCTACCGGAAAGGGGAAGACACCATGGACGTCTGGTTTGACTCCGGCTCCTCCTGGGCGGCGGTGGCTAACCAGCGCCCAGAGTTGAAATATCCGGCGGATATGTACCTAGAAGGCTCGGATCAGCACCGGGGTTGGTTCCAGTCCAGTTTGCTCACCAGCGTCGCCGTCCACAATCAGGCGCCCTACCGGACGGTGTTAACCCACGGCTTTGTTCTGGATGAGCAGGGCCGCAAAATGAGCAAATCCTTGGGGAATGTGGTCGATCCCTACCAAATCATCAACGGCGGCAAAAATCAGAAGCAGGAACCCGCCTACGGCGCCGACGTTCTCCGGCTCTGGGCGGCGTCGGTGGATTACGCCAACGATGTGCTCATTGGTCAGGGGATGTTGAAGCAGTTAACAGATGTGCGTAATAAAATCCGCAACACGGCCCGCTTTCTCCTGGGCAATCTCCACGACTTTGACCCGGCCCAAGATGCCGTTCCCTACCCAGAACTGCCGGAATTAGACCGCTATCTGCTCCATCGTTTACAGGAAGTCTTTCGCGAAGTGGAGGCCGCCTACGAGAGTTTCCAATTCTTTAAATTTTTCCAACTGGTTCAGAACTTTTGCGTGGTGGATTTGTCTAATTTCTACCTCGACATCGCCAAGGACCGACTCTATATTTCAGCCCCCAACGCGCCCCGCCGTCGCAGTTGCCAGACCGTTCTTCAGATTGCCTTGGAAACCTTGACGAAGGCCATCGCCCCGGCGCTGTCCCATCTGGCGGAGGATATTTGGCAATTTCTCCCCTACTCCCAAAGTTATGAATCCGTCTTTCAAGCCGGTTGGTTCACCTTAAATCCCCAATGGAGCCAGCCGGAGTTAGCCCAAACCTGGGAACAGTTGCGGGAACTGCGGACGGAGGTGAATAAACTACTGGAAACGGCCCGGGGAGAAAAGGCCATCGGCTCCTCTTTAGACGCTCAGGTCTGGATTTATAGCGACAATCCTGAGCTATTAAGCCTACTAACGGACTGCAATCCCCAGGAGACTTTAACCGGCACCGGGGTGGATGAACTGCGCTATTTATTGTTGGCGTCCCAGGTCAAACTGCTGGAGTCCCCCGAGCCGTTACAGGATCTCAGTTTCAAAACCCAAGGGGAAAAGTGGAGTCTAGGCGTAGCCCCCGCCGACGGCACTAAGTGCGAGCGCTGTTGGAACTATTCCGCCCAGGTCGGCGCTTTTGCGGATCATCCCACCCTCTGCGAACGGTGCGAGGCGGCGCTGGCGGGCGCATTTTAAGGCTCTGGCGTTTCCTCAATTTTTGTGAAGATTCTCGGCCACTCTTGAGGATCTGGATTATTCTTGCGGATGTTCTGTCAATTAACTCCGCCGGGGTTAACCGATTCTCCCTCAGTGGCATAAACCTATGTTCTTAACCAAATGGCTTCTTCCTCTCGCATTGGGGATGCTGTCCGCTCTCCCCGCCCAAGCGGCCCAATTTAAACTGACCTACACCGGCGCTGGTATTGACTTTGACGGTGTTTTGACCACGGGCCCCCTAGGCGTTAACCCGAATTTTGCTGGGGTTCCCACCCCAGACACCTATCTCGTGACCTCGGTGACAGGCTCTCGCAATGGGGTTCCCATTACTGGCCTCGTTCCCCTCGGCTCCCCAGGCGCCCTTGCCTGGGAAGCCGCCGGGGGCTCTTTTGATAATCTTGTGTACCAGTCCGGGCCTTTTGTGGACTTGGGGGGATTTCTCTATCAAGCCGATGGAATTCTTTATAATCTCTTCTATGTTACGGCCGCAGACATTCCCGGCTCTAGTTTGCCTCTCCCCTCCTATTCCGAATTTGCCCTTATTAACGGTGTTTTTGTCCCTCCCTTTAGTGTTCCCGACGAGCTGGGCAACTTTGTCTCCATTAATGTCACGGCGATTCCCGAACCCGCCTCCCTCCTCGGCGCCGTCGTCACCCTCGGGATGGGCTCCGTTTTCAAGCGCCGGGTTCGGAGTTAACGGCTGGGTTATTTTACCCAGTTTCTAGCCTCTCCTTGATCTCCTTAAATCAGAACATGAAAATTGTTTTGCACTTTGGCTAACTCGCCGAATGCGAGCCTTAATCGCCTACAATCGCTATGGCGCCTATGGCCCTTTTTCCTTAAGATCCTCATCCTTCATGCTCAGAGCCGGAATTGTCGGACTGCCCAACGTCGGTAAATCCACCCTTTTTAACGCCCTCGTGGCCAACGCCAAAGCCGAAGCCGCTAACTTTCCCTTTTGCACCATTGAACCCAATGTGGGGGTCGTTTCCGTCCCCGACCCCCGTCTGGATCGATTAGCAACGATCTCCCAATCCGCCAAAATCGTCCCCACCCGGATCGAGTTTGTGGATATCGCCGGGCTGGTGAAAGGCGCCAGTCAGGGGGAAGGTTTAGGGAATCAATTTTTGGCCAATATTCGGGAAGTGGACGCCATTGTCCAAGTGGTGCGCTGTTTTGACGACGACGATATTATCCACGTCTCCGGCTCCGTCGATCCGGCGCGAGATATGGAGGTGATTAACCTCGAATTGGCTCTGGCGGATCTGGCCCAAGTCGAGCGCCGGTTAGACCGGGCTCGCAAGCAGGCCAAGGGCAATAAGGACTTTCAAACCGAAGTGACGGCGCTGGAACGGATTTTAGCGGCGCTGAACGAGGGGCAACCGGCCCGGACGGTGGACTTGAGCGAAGAAGAGGAGGTTCTGCTTCGCCCCCTAGGGTTATTGACCCGGAAACCGATCATCTACGCCGCCAACGTTTCCGAAGAAGATCTAGCGACGGGAAACGCCTGGGTGGAGCAAGTTAAACCGGTGGCGGCTTCGGAAGGCGCCAAGGTGGTGGTGGTCTCGGCCCAGGTGGAGGCGGAATTAGTGGAACTTTCGGAGGCGGAGCGCCTAGATTTTCTGGCCAGTTTGGGCGTCGAGGAAGGAGGGTTGAAATCCTTAATCGCGGCCACCTACGAACTGCTGGGACTCCGCACTTATCTGACCACGGGGCCCCAAGAAACCCGGGCCTGGACGATTGTGGCGGGGATGAAAGCGCCGCAAGCCGCGGGAGTGATTCACTCGGATTTTGAGCGGGGTTTTATTCGGGCGGAAACCGTCGCCTATGAAGATCTCCTTCAGGCTGGCTCCATGCAGGCGGCCAAGGAAAAGGGCCTGGTGCGGAGCGAAGGGAAAGAATACGTCGTTCAGGAAGGAGATGTTCTCCTCTTCCGTTTTAATGTTTAGGCGGTTTCTAAAAGCGGTAAAGGACAGGTTACCGACGTGCCCCCCAAACCGCAGTACCCATTGGGATTTTTGGCCAAATACTGCTGGTGATACTCTTCGGCGTAATAAAACGGCGCCGCAGGCAGAATTTCCGTGGTGATTTCCCCATAGCCAGCCTGGGTCAGCGCCGCTTGATAGGCCGCTTTAGAGGCCTCCGCCAGTCGTCCTTGCTCCTCGGAAAAGGTATAAATACCCGACCGGTATTGGGTGCCGGTATCATTGCCCTGGCGCATTCCCTGGGTGGGATTGTGGCTTTCCCAAAAGACCTGGAGTAGTTGGCTGTAGCTGATTTTTTGGGGGTCAAAAACCACTAAAACCACCTCATTATGACCCGTTAAGCCCGTGCAAACTTCCTGGTAAGTGGGATTGGGAGTTAAACCGGCACTGTAGCCCACGGCGGTAGAGTAAACGCCGGGGAGTTGCCAAAATTTCCGCTCGGCGCCCCAGAAACAGCCCAGACCAAAGACCGCCTGCTCTAGACCCTGGGGAAACGGGGGCTGGAGGGAGTTGCCGTTGACAAAGTGTTGATTGGTCAAGGTTAGGGGCATCGCCCGACCCGGAAGCGCCTCCGCCGGCGAGGGAAGCTCTAATTTTTTGCCCAGTCCGAACAGTCCCATCAGGTTCATAGCGCAATGTAAAAAGGTTGACTCTGAACTATTTTAGACGGCGCCGGGGTTTTGCGCCCGTTGCAGATAATGGCCGACGAGATAAAGGGAGCCGCAGAGGACAACCAGCGCCGGAGGAGAGAATTTCTGAGCTTGATCTAAGGCGGTAAAGAGATCTTCCTCAGTTTCAACCTGACCCAACCCTGGGCAGAGTTTCCCGGCCAGCGCCGCCAGTTCCCCCGGATCGGCGCTGGCATGCTCCGGCACGGCGGTTAAAAAGAGGCGATCCCCCGGTTGGAGCAAGGCTCGAAAAATCTCTACCGGATCTTTCGTTTTTACCATCCCTATGACCCAACAGACCGGACGGTTCAAGCGCCGGACGTACTCGGCCAAAACTTCGGCGCCGGCGCCGTTATGGGCGCCGTCAATCAGAAAATTTTCCCCCAACCACTGCAAGCGCCCGGGCCACTGGGTTTGGGCGAAGCCCCGTTGAATGGACTCCGGGGTAATCAGGAATCCTTGCCGGTTTAAACTCTCCACCGTGGCCAGCGCCAGAGCGGAATTGATTAACTGATGCCGTCCCAGTAACGGTAAGGGATAGACGAAATCTCCCCACTGGGCCCAATCCTGACCGTTCTGGGTAAATTCTCGGGCCGGCGCTACCCAGACGGCGGGACAGTTTAAAGCTTGAACCCGCTCCGCCACCACCGTTTCGGCTTCAGGGGGAAAGGTTCCTAGGATAGCGGGACGCCCAAGTTTAAGAATGCCCGCCTTTTCCCGGGCGATGTCCGCTAGGGTGGGGCCGAGGATATGGCAATGCTCCAGACTGAGGGAGGTAATGATTGTAACCAGGGGGTCATCAACCACATTGGTGGCATCTAGGCGTCCCCCCAGCCCTACTTCCATCACGGCGACATCCACGTTTTCCTGGGCAAAGTAGAGCCAAGCCGCGGCGGTGGTCACTTCAAAAAGGGTGGGACTCTCCGGCAGACCGGCCGGCGCCTGGGGAGCGATTTCTTCAAGTAATTGGATTAAGCAGCGCTCTGGAATCGGTTGTTCATTTAAAACCAGACGCTCCGTCCAGCGGATTAAATGGGGGGAAGTGTAGCGCCCGACCCGGTAGCCCGCCGCGGTCAAGATTGAAGATAAATAGGCGCAAACGGAGCCTTTGCCGTTAGACCCGGCCACGTGGACAATGGGAACCCGGCGCTGGGGGTTGCCCAGGCGGGCCAACAGCGCCTGAATACGGGTTAAACCTAGATTAATCCCGGAGCGTTGGTAGGGAGCAAGGAGGGTGTCGAGGTAGGGTAAGCGTAAGCGCAAGAAGATAAAGCTGGTAATCTGCTAGGGACTCACCCAGTCAATATACCCCCAAAGATTCCCAAGTTGACCTCTCCTGTGTTCAAGCAATAAATTAACAACACTGCCCTGTTGACGAGAACTAAGTCAAAGTCGAAATAAGTGCTTGCGGGATTTTCCGGCGGGCATCGGTCGATACGCCTTTATTTAAAGATCGTTTCAACTTATATATTTGTGGGGTAAATGTTTCTTTTTAGTAGCATTTACTGGCAAAAAAGTATCGTTTAAGGTGATGCGACGATAGTATAGCAAACCTAAGTGAATCATGAACAGGCTCCGATTTGCTCCCCCCTTTCCAAGCTACCGTGTACACACAAGTTGAGCTTAGACTAGGATTGTCCCTTAAAAGTAGCAGTTCTTATGAATAACCCAATCATCATTCACGCTGAAACAATTCAAGGAACCGCTTTTGGTGACCCTCGTTTAGTAAAAAGGGGG
>JBKCES010000200.1:0-4820 GCA_046304295.1 Cyanobacteriota bacterium
CCTCAACGGTTAAAGGGACTCGGGGAGCATCTGGCGGATTTTTTAGGAGAAATGGGGTTAAATCTTAACGTTGATAAAACTCAAATCACGAGTTTTAAAAAAGGTTTCCGTTTTTTAGGCTATGTTTTCTCGGGGGATTTACTGTTACCGTCCCAATCTCAAACGTCCCCGAAAATACCGATTCAGGTCAACCAAAATGAACCTAAACTAATTTACACTGAACCAATCGCGCAACCAACGGCTCTCCAACTGGCCTTTCTCGACAGTCTCCGAGAGCTCCGGCAACCGATTCCGCCGCCTCTCTACGTTGTTTTAGGCTATACTGTCCGCTATCCTGAACGCGTTAAAATTGTCTCCCATGAAGTGATCTGGCGAGACGGTATGTCAACTTTATATGTAGTACAGCAGGGAGCTACGGTCGCAAAGGAGCAAGGGCGCTTTGTTATCAAACTTCCAAACGGGTCGAGTGAAGAAATTCCTTTGAAGGCTATACGGCAAATTTTAGTGTTTGGCGGAGTTCAACTTTCGACGGCGGCGATCGATGTCTGTCTTCAGGAAAAAATCGCAATTTTTTTCCTGACTCAGCTAGGAGACTATAAGGGACATTTACAGTGCGACGAGATGACTTGTCTAGAAGCCCAGACGGTTCAGTTTCGGCTACGGGGCGAGAGCGCCGCGGGTTTGGGGCTGGCTCAGATTTTCGTGCGCGGGAAATTGGCAAATTCCAGACAGTTATTGTTGCGTTTAAATCGCAAGCGCCGATTAACCGCGGTGGAGGAGGGGATTTCTGCCCTGACGGCCCATCTGGAGCAGATCGAAGAAACTCAAACTCTAGAGAGCTTATTGGGACGGGAGGGGGATAGCGCGGCCCGCTATTTTGGGTCTTTGGGGGCCTTGATTGTCAATCCGGGGTTTACTTGGCGGGGTCGGAGTCGGCGCCCTCCCTTAGATCCGGTGAACTCGCTCTTGAGTTTAGGCTATACGTTACTCTTTAATAATGTCATGAGTTTGCTTCTAGCGGAGGGGCTAAATCCCTATTTAGGGCATCTCCATCACTCTCAATCGAAGTCGCCAGAGTTGGCGCTGGATTTGATGGAGGAGTTCAGGTCGCCGGTGGTGGATAGTTTGGTCTTGAAGCTGATTAATCAAAAAACTTTAAAGCCGACGGATTTTACTTTTCCTGATGAGGAGGGGGGCGTTTATTTAACGGAGACCGCTAAACGTCTCTTTTTTCGGTCTTTTGAAGAGCGTCTCAATGATCTGGTCAGTCACCCTGACCTGAAGGAGTCGGTCTCCTATCGGCGGGTAATTCATTTGCAGGTGATTCGCTACAAGCGTTTTTTGATGGAGTCTATTCCCTACGAGTCTTTTTTGCGCCCAACCTAGAGGATTTTAGATGTTAGTGCTAATTATTTATGATATTCCTGACGACAAGCGCCGGTTGAAGCTGTCCAATTTTCTGGAGGGCTATGGGGTACGGGTGCAGAAGTCAGCGTTTGAGTGTTTTATGTCTCTGGAGGAGATGCGGGTTTTGTATAGAAATGTTAAAAAGCGGGTTAAACCGGAGGAAGACAGTGTAAGATTCTATTGGATTTCTCAGGAAGCCGTTTCTAGGGTTTTGGTAATCGGCAGTCCTCCCCCCGAACCGCCTCCCAATGCTTACATTTTCTAGCGTTGCGGCGTTTTCCCGGTCTGCTTTCCGCCACAATCGACGGAGCTGTCCCAGTCCCCGAAAGCGTTGATCTCTCGTTGAGGTGCGTCGATACCTTACTGGGTAAGCTTTCTAGCCTTGTCCTTTTCCCCTTTTTCCTCTCTCGGGAGGGTAAAATGCTAGTTCAAGTGTTAAACGCGTCGATTCGGGTATCCCAAAGCCACTCTAGACAGGGCTTCTACGAGGCGCCTCCCGTTGCAGTCCCTACCGATTGGGTTAAATCGGATTAGTTGGAAACCAAAACCATCGTAGCCAGTTACTGTGGTGCGTTGAACTGCCCTACCGATTGGGTTAAATCGGATTAGTTGGAAACTTTATTGTAACAATATCCTCTAACTATCACAGCACTAATAACTTCCCTACCGATTGGGTTAAATCGGATTAGTTGGAAACTCTCAAATATGAGGCTAGAATGATCCCATTCTCGTGAACTAACTCGCCCTACCGATTGGGTTAAATCGGATTAGTTGGAAACCGTTAGTTTCTTCGCTCGGTTACCTGAGTACATGACCACAAGACCCTACCGATTGGGTTAAATCGGATTAGTTGGAAACCCTAGAGTGAACATTCCCTCCGACCCGGCAGATGCGCCCCTACCGATTGGGTTAAATCGGATTAGTTGGAAACGACTTATAGATATATTGGCTTTTTAGGTAATGGTATTCCCTCCCTACCGATTGGGTTAAATCGGATTAGTTGGAAACTGTGTTGGGTGTGACCTCCAACAAAGCCTGCCCACCGGTAAATCCCCCTACCGATTGGGTTAAATCGGATTAGTTGGAAACATTACCGTTGGTGGTTACGCCTCCTGCTGCAAAGTTGTTAACCACCCTACCGATTGGGTTAAATCGGATTAGTTGGAAACGTAATGTTAAAAGGTACACGTTCCCAAGTTCCCTGACCAAAGACCCTACCGATTGGGTTAAATCGGATTAGTTGGAAACCCTGATTCTGAGTGAATGTTTACAAGAAAAAAGACACCATCACCCTACCGATTGGGTTAAATCGGATTAGTTGGAAACCAAGATCTGCATTTTTCATATTTGCCCCATTTAGATTTGCTCCTAACAAACCCTACCGATTGGGTTAAATCGGATTAGTTGGAAACACAACCAGAGAGGAAAAGCATACCAAACAAGCCAAGAACTAAACCCTACCGATTGGGTTAAATCGGATTAGTTGGAAACAGGGAATCGCCTTGGAGGAGAATCTGACGGTTGAAGAGGGAATCCCTACCGATTGGGTTAAATCGGATTAGTTGGAAACCATGTGAAGCAGGTTGAGTGGTAGCTCGCTGAGCCGCTCGTTGCACCCTACCGATTGGGTTAAATCGGATTAGTTGGAAACAAGGAAGGAACTACCTGAGCAGAAAAGGAGCTTTTCGGGCAACTCCCTACCGATTGGGTTAAATCGGATTAGTTGGAAACTCTGCATAATCAGACTTAAGGGAGATAAATCCTGAAACTGAACCCTACCGATTGGGTTAAATCGGATTAGTTGGAAACTAGAATCTGAAATAGCAAAGCCAAAGAAAGTTGTCATAATACCCTACCGATTGGGTTAAATCGGATTAGTTGGAAACAAAAAGCGATACGTTAAGGAATCCTCCGAGTATTGGTTTAAAAACCCTACCGATTGGGTTAAATCGGATTAGTTGGAAACATTATTGCAACCGCACCCGTTTTGGATGATTTCCGAGGTGGTAAATCCATGATTCCCTACCGATTGGGTTAAATCGGATTAGTTGGAAACAGTTAGTCAATCTCCAGTTCGGTTTCAATGTAAAAAGCATCTGCCCTACCGATTGGGTTAAATCGGATTAGTTGGAAACCCAAAACAGATATCAGATATCAAGGAACAGATATCAGAAGTCACCTTTGAAACTTAGATTTTAATTGGCGGCGCTTTGGTAAATCGCTTACCTGACATCTGATATCTGAAATCTGGTATCTGAACCCCGCCGATTGGGTTAAATCGGATTAGTTGGAAACAGTCTTCCCACATTTCCTCTTGGTTTAGTTCGATCGCAAAACCCTACCGATTGGGTTAAATCGGATTAGTTGGAAATACGTTATTAACTGTCTGGTTCCAATTTCCAATTTCAGAAACCCGTTGTTCGAGGTAAATCGACCTAAATCAGCCCCCTTACCCAGGGGGTTTTTCATTATGGAAGAAAGGACGTTATCCCCTAGTAAAATTCCCGGCGCCGGAGGATTCTCTGGTAAATTAATTTAACTCCCCCGCCCTCGGCGCTGTGGTAGCCCAGAGAACTTGACCACCCCGTCAGGCTACGCCTGCCACCCCTCCACGGGAGGGGAATCGTAACAGTCAACTTGTCTGCGATAAATTCCCCTCCTTTGGAGGGGTGCCCCGAAGGGGCGGGGTGGTGAATTTCTACCGGCTTAAACCCTGTTTTTTGAGGTTGAGTTAGTTAGTTTTATCTCCCCCGCTATCGGCGCTCCAGTAAATCGCTTACCTGAAATCTGATAACTGGTATCTGATAAAACTAGCCTCCTTACCCAGGGGGGTTTGTCATTTGGAAGAAAGGGCGTTATCCCCTAGTAAAATTCCCGGCGTCGGAGAAAGTAAAATGCCCACCATCAACCCCAAGGAAGTCGAGATCAGCGCCGTCCGTTCCCAGGGAGCGGGGGGTCAGAATGTGAACAAGGTAGCCACGGCGATCCATCTCCGTTTCGATATCGGAGCGTCTTCGTTACCGGAGGGCATTAAGGGCCGACTGTCGGCGCTGGATAATTCTCTGATAAACTGGTCTCAGTGATCAAAATGAAGGAGCGCCGATGAAAGCCAGTCAAGCTATTTTTGTTCTCGTTGGGTTAGTCAGTTTTATCTCCCCCGCTATCGGCGCTCCGGTGGCCAACGATGGGATAAAGACGGAAACGGTAATCGCTCGCGATGATGATAGTCGGGACATTACGCCGGAAGAGCAAGCTCAAATCGGACAGGTTTTACGTAACCGTTCAGGGGGGTATCCAAACTTTGTAAGCTATAAGATTAGACGATTTCGGTATTGAAAATGCCGGTTTTTGATTATTTTAGGTTTTCTCTTAATAATGAAAATCCCAATTCCCGGCTCACAACCCCCATTTTC
>JBKCES010000201.1:0-5029 GCA_046304295.1 Cyanobacteriota bacterium
GAGCGCAGTGGAAAACAGAGAACGTACCTCAAGTGTTGCGGCATCGTTGCGCTTATCTCAATGGACAGCTATCCGCCCGTCCCTAGTACGAAAACCGTCGTTCAAGATAACTCTATGCAAAAGTGAGATGCTCCCTCAAGATCATTGTATCCAGCCCTTGAAAAGTTTTGCTCAGCTAAGCATTGCGCCGCACGATGGAATGACCGAGCATAAAAGTCAAGCTCATCGTCTGGTCTGTTACGAAAATTAAGTACAACGTTGCCAAAACCAGCACCTGCTTGAAATAGTTGAGATTCTATTTTTTGCTTGTTTTCCATTGTTTATGCTAAAGCTAATAGACTACTAATATAGCAGGACTAAATGGGTGGTGAACGCAATCAAAGGATTATCCCCCCAACTCCCCTTGGAAAGCGGGGCGTAAATCGAACCCTGTTCATGATTCATTTAGACCCGCTATACTTAAAACTAAACAATAACACTAGTGGGTTAGGCATATAAAGGAAACCTTCTACACCTTACTCCATTTAGGGATGATTGTAAGAGAGTTTTCACTGACAATTATTTAAAGTACCTTAGATGGGGATCCATACTGTAACCGATATCCTCTGACTAAAGCGTCCAGCGCCGACAAACCGATAAACGCCTTTCTCATAACCTTAGCGCCGAAACCCCAGCGCCGACACAACCCTGTAACAAAACTTTACACTCCCAGCGCCGCTAGAGCCAGGGGAGTCATTAACGATACACTAAGCGAATGGGTTGGGGTCTTTGTCGAGGTTCCAACCCGACCGGTCAAACCGACCTCAGACCCCAGCCATTAAGGATTTTGCCCATGTCCGATCCCACCATTGAGTCCATCCTTCAGGAAAAGCGCCGTTTTTCCCCGCCCCAGAGCTTTAGCGACCAAGCCTATATCCGTAGCGAACGGGAGTATGAGCAACTCTACAGCAAAGCCGCCGCCAACCCGGAGCGCTTTTGGGGAGAACTGGCGGAGCAAGAACTGCACTGGTTTAAAAAATGGGATAAGGTTCTGGACTGGCGACCGCCCTTCGCCCAATGGTTCGTCGGCGGGCAGATCAACATCGCCTACAACTGCCTTGACCGGCACCTGACCACCTGGCGCCGCAATAAAGCCGCCATTATCTGGGAAGGGGAGCCGGGGGATTCCCGCGTCTTAACCTATGGGGAACTGCACCGGGAAGTCTGTTTGATGGCCAACGCCCTCAAGGAACTGGGGGTGAAAAAGGGCGACCGGGTGGCCATTTACCTGCCCATGATCCCGGAAGCCGCCATCGCCATGCTGGCCTGCGCCCGCATCGGCGCTCCCCATAGCGTCGTTTTTGGCGGTTTCAGCGCCGAAGCCCTCCGAGACCGGTTAGTGGACGCCCAAGCCAAGGTGGTGATCACTGCGGACGGCGGTTTCCGTAAAGATAAAACCATCGCCCTCAAAGCTCAGGTGGACTTGGCCTTAGAACACGGAGCGCCGTCGGTGGAAAAAGTGTTGGTGGTGGAGCGCACCAAAGAAGAAATCACCTTAAAACCGGGGCGGGATGTCCTGTGGCGGGAACTAAAAACCCAAGTTAACGCCGATTGTCCGGCAGAGCCGATGGAGAGTGAGGATTTACTCTTTATCCTCTACACCTCTGGGAGTACTGGCAAACCCAAGGGCGTTGTCCACACTACCGGGGGCTATAACCTTTATACCCACATCACCACTAAATGGATTTTTGACCTTAAGGACACAGACGTTTACTGGTGTACCGCCGACGTGGGCTGGATTACGGGCCACAGTTATATCGTCTATGGCCCCCTCTCCAACGGCGCCACCGCGGTCATGTACGAAGGGGTGCCCCGCCCCTCTAATCCCGGTTGTTTCTGGGACATCATTGAAAAATACGGTGTCAATATTTTCTACACAGCGCCGACGGCTATCCGGGCCTTTATGCGCCAGGGGGAAGAGTTACCGAAAAGTCGAGACCTCTCTTCCCTCCGCCTCCTAGGCACCGTGGGGGAACCCATCAACCCGGAAGCTTGGATGTGGTATCACCGGGTCATCGGTCGGGAAAAATGCCCCATCGTCGATACCTGGTGGCAGACGGAAACCGGCGGCATTATGATCACGCCCCTCCCCGGCGCTTTGGGGACTAAACCCGGCTCCTGTTGTCGCCCCTTCCCCGGCATTGTGCCGGAGGTGGTGGATCTAGACGGAGCACCGGTGACGGACGACCAGGGGGGATATTTGGTGATCAAACAGCCCTGGCCCAGCATGATCCGCAACGTCTATGGCGACCCGGAGCGGTTTCGTCGCACCTACTGGGAGCAGATCCCGCCCCAGGATGATCAATACGTCTATTTTGCCGGAGACGGCGCCCGTCAAGACGAGGAGGGGTACTTCTGGGTCATGGGTCGGGTGGACGACGTCATTAGCGTGGCGGGCCACCGTTTGGGAACCATGGAAATCGAATCGGCGCTGGTCTCCCATCCCCTGGTGGTGGAAGCCGCGGTAGTGGGGCGCCCCGACGAAATTACCGGGGAGGCGATTTTCGCCTTTGTGGTGCTGGACGGAAGCCAGTCCCCCAGCGCCGAATTGGCCCAGACCTTAAAAGAGCACGTGGTTCAGGAAATCGGCGCCATTGCCCGTCCTGGGGAAATTCGTTTTACCGATGCCCTCCCCAAAACCCGCTCCGGCAAAATTATGCGGCGCTTGCTCCGCTCCCTGGCGGCGGGACAGGAGGTCAGCGGCGACACCTCTACTCTCGAAGACCGGACGGTGTTGGATAAACTCCGGGGCGGCGCTTAGACAGATATCAGATGACAGATATCAGTTATCAAATATGATATGGCGGTCGTAGATGATTCGTAAATCAAGCTTCTTACGCTCAAAGAGAGATTCCCCTCCCCTGGAGGGGTGGCAGGCGTAGCCTGACGGGGTGGTCAAACTTCGAAATGAGGACAAGATTCATAAATGATTTGCGATGGCTATATAGCGAGCCTAGACTCGAAGTCGGTTTATCCTGCGCTATTCCTATATATAGCGGTCACATCTGGGTTGTAAATTGGCCTCTGTTAAAAGGCTTTACCCATAAGCGTTCCGGCATTTAGAATTTTACAAATCGTTTATGATCGCTATATAACGATTGTCAATCTTTTTTAAGGATTACAACTCCGAGAGTCATGGCATTCAAGCCGCTTAGTTGTTTACTCACATGCTGTTCAAGAATCCCAAGTAATTAAGCTGTCTTATCAAGAAAGCTTTAAAACGACTCCAGCCATTGGGGGGCGAAAACCGGGCGCTGAGCGCCCAACTTCAGTGAGTTGTGTCTGGCATCAGATGCTTCCCATTGACAACAGCCAATACCTAGAAATCGTCACAGTCTTTCACAGCCAGCGTCGCCCTTGGGAAAGAAATGGAGGCGATCAACTTCCTCTCTTTATTTAAAGAACCCGCCGGCGCTTCCGAGTTTGACGAAGCCTTTCAAGCCTTGGCAGATTACGAAACCCTCAGCCAGTTATGGAACGAATTAACCCAAATTCGCAACGATATCGCCTACGGAGGCATGAATCGAGATCCCAAACCGGCCAAAACCTTACAAAACCGGGCCGATAGCTTGCTCCCCCGATTGCGAGAGATGGCTGAGGTCTCCCTCTGTGGGAGACTACCGTGTACACAGATCCCGGTTAAAGACTCAGTTTTGGGTTTGATCCCCCTAAATCCCCCTTAATAAGGGGAACTTTGAGAAGTTTTCCCCCCTTTCAAAGGGGGGCTAGGGGGGATCTGGACACTTGTGTATACACGGTAGCGGTAATGCGGGAAGCCTTCAGCGCCGACTGTCGGCCCTTAACGCCCTACCGGCTAACTTGCAAGGTGACAGAAGCTTTCACCGCCTTCTCTCCGCCAAAGGCAATGACACTAACATTACTAAAGCTTTTAGACATTGGTTTTTCTTAAATCATCTTTATCTGAGGTTATAGTCGGTTCGTCAGGCAAATAAGTCCGTAAACTTAGGTAAAGCAAGGGGCCTAGCAGAGGAACAACAGAAATACCCGTAAAAACCAAGGATTTTTTCATCTCCCGTCGTTTTAAATCATCCTGAATTAAGAGAGGAAATAATAAACTGAGGAGACAAAAATCTAGACTCATGATATGAATGAAGCGATTGCTCTGCCACTGCTGTATAAAATCTTGCCAATTGCCCTGGGAAAATCCGAAAATCATTAAAATTAAGGCTCCTATCAGCAACATAATGGCAGTAATACGGGAATCCCAAATTTTGAGTAACCAATCTTTCGATCCTGAAAATTGTGGATTTGGGTTACGGAATATCAGATAGGGCAAGAGGATAAAAGCCCCGCCAGCAAACGACCCTAAAACAAACGGAAAAGCTCGCAGCTTTTGACCTCTGCCATCAGCAAATAAAACACAGGCATAAACTGCGGGCCAAATGCCCATGAGGTTAAATAAGCTGATAATGAGGGGGTTAATGCCTTGCCATTCTCCGAGGGAAATTTTTTGAATTAACTCGAAGGTGTCAGGTTGATTAGGGGGAGCAAGGAAAAAGGCGTAAATGATAAACCCCAGCCATAGTATACCTAAAACAATTTTTTGATTCATTTTGAATGATTTCTCCATCCATCAGTTTAATAATGTAGCCCGACATTGCAAACAGTTTTCAATCCCATTCTAAACCCTTATCCAGAGAGAATTCCAATGGTGGTTTGAAAAGCTTTAATCATTATCCTTACGTTTAAATTTTACTTGATAATTTGTATCTAAGTAGATGTCATACTCTTGACCATCTTTACATTGTGCTCCATCGACTTCATACAGCTGATCGTCTATTTCAAAGTCAACGTCTTCCCAAGAAGAACAGCCCAAGGTCTGTAAAACCGTAAGCGTTCAAGGGGGTGATCAACTGCGTACTAAAAGAGTCAAACCCTTACTGGGTATGATTTTCAGGGACTTTTTCCAAAAGAGACGACACGGCTCAATCTAGGAAAATGGGGGTTGTGAGCCGGGAATTGGGATTTT
>JBKCES010000202.1:0-3647 GCA_046304295.1 Cyanobacteriota bacterium
GAGCGCAGTGGAAAACAGAGAACGTACCTCAAGTGTTGCGGCATCGTTGCGCTTATCTCAATGGACAGCTATCCGCCCGTCCCTAGTACGAAAACCGTCGTTCAAGATAACTCTATGCAAAAGTGAGATGCTCCCTCAAGAAGTAAGCCTAAAATATTTTCTGCCGACATGGAAAGGCGGTGAGCGTGCTTAATGTGCTCAAGATGTTGAATCGTTAATGTCGGGAATCTCGTTCTGATAATTACATCGATCATCGGATCGGCTACAGTGCTAGGCAATTTAGAGATTCGTTTAGATATTCTACTTTCAAAGCCCTCACTATATTTTTTTAGCCAAGCTCTTGCTAAAGATTCGGGGGAACTACCTTTGATTTTTCTGGGACTAGGAGATAGTCCCGGATTTCTATAGCAAGCGGTTAAAATTGTTCGATGTGTTTCAGAAAAAGTCTGATTTTTCTGGGAAAAAGAATCTTGAAAGATCTGCAAAAATTGCTCTTCTGTTGTTGAGTTGATTAAGGTCTCAAAGGTTATTGTCATTTAAGGTAGAGCACAAATAACTTCCAGTTAAAGCCCCCCTTTCCAAGGGGGGGTGGGGGGATAATCCTTTGATTGTGTTCACCCCCATTTAGACCGGCGCTATCAGTTTTTAGGAGATTGATAGTAAACCGGATTCCCCTGATTGGGAACAAAGTGACAAGCCCAATAGGACTTAAAGAAACTCTGCCAAATCGGTTCGCTAGAAGCACGATAATAGTCCCCCAGAATCGGTTTAATGGCTTCCGTCGCCTTTTTCAGGTGATAGTGGGGCATATTTAAGAAAATATGGTGAGCCACATGGGTGCCGATGTCGTGGTGAATCGGATTAATAAAGCCATAGTCCCGGTCAATGGTGGACAGCGCCCCTTTGAGGAAATACCAATCTTCGTCAAAATACCAGGGAATTTCTGCGTCGGTGTGGTGCAGGAAAGTGACTAAATCTAGCCACATGACAAAGATAACGTAGGGAACCAAATAAAATTTGAGCAGAAAGAGCCAGCCAAATTGATACCCTAAAACGCCCAGAAAAACCACCATGCTTAACCATAGGGTGGAACTGGTGATAATATCCCACTTTTCTGAAGGACGGAAGAGGGCGCTACTGGGTAAAAAGTGTGAGCCGGCCCGGTTGGGGGAACGTTTAAATAAGTAAAGGGGGTAGGCTAACAGGGGCAGATAGAAACGGAAGAGTTTTTCATACCAGGTCATCTCATTGTACTTACTCTCCGTCACCGGATACCAACTTTCATCGGTGTCAATGTTACCGGTGTTGGCGTGGTGGGTGCGGTGACTGATGCGCCACCCGTGGTAAGGCACGAGGATAGGGATATGGGATAAATGCCCGATAATGTTATTGAGAGTTTTAGACTTAGAAAAAGAACCGTGGCCGCAATCGTGACCCACCACAAATAAAGACCAAAACAGGGTGCCTTGAGCCAGCCAAAAGAAGGGATAAAAATACCAAGAATCTAAATAAGCCGCTAGGGCGTACAGCGCCGCGATTAACCCGATATCTAAAAAGAAATAAGAGAGGGAGCGCCAGACGGAAGGCTCAAAACATTCGGGAGGAATAGCGGCTTTTAGTTCTGGGAGAGTAAAGGGAAGCTCTTTTTTTTCCGGCGTTAAATTAGGCGGATCAATGAGTTGCACAGAGTTGACCAGAGGAGAAAATAAAAAAACACCCTAATCTTAACTGATTTAACCCGTTCAAGTTCTAATAAAAGATAGGTTTTCCTGATTTATCGGCGCTGGAAAGATTAGGGATTGGCTCCCACAAAGAGCGAACCCACCCCTAACCCCTCCAAGGAGGGGAACCGGAGGGCTTAACTGATAACTGATATCTGTCATCTGTCATCTGATATCTGACTCTAAATCACCGTACCGTCGGGGATAGCGCGATTTTTAATCACCACCACGATGCCGCTACGGATATAGAAACCCAACTCCTCCCGGTTGGCTTCTTCCACATTTTCTTTATTGATAATCATCACATTTTTACCAATGCGGGCGTTTTTATCAATAATGGCTCGGCGAATGGTACTACCAGCGCCGATACCGATGGGAATTTGTCCCTGCTCTAGGCTAGCTTCCCGTTCCGGCAGGGATTCGTAGAAATCCGACCCCATTACCAGGGTGTCTTCCACCGTGGCACCGGATTCAACCCGGGAACGGATACCGAGAACGGAGTGGTGAATACGGCAGTCTTTTAAAATACAGCCCTCGCCCACCATGGATTCTGTAATAGAACAATTCCAGAGCTTCGACGGCGGTAGATAGCGCCCGCGGGTGTAGATCGGCGCTTTTTCGTCGTAGAAACTGAAGGGGGGCTGGGGTTGTCGAGTCAGCGCCAGGTTGGCGTCGTAGAAGGCTTCAATCGTCCCAATATCTTCCCAATAGTCGTCAAAGAGATAGGCTTGGAGATTTAACTCCCCAGCGGAGGCGGGAATAATTTCTTTGCCAAAATCTGTGGCGCTACCGTGGGTGGCGAGGAGATCTGCCAACACTTGTTTTTTGAAAACATAGATCCCCATGGAGGCAATATAGGGATTGAGTTTGGCTTTTTCTGGCGTCAGCCCCAGAATCGTGGTGTCTACTTGCATCTGTTTCAGCGCCTCTCCCTTGGGTTTTTCCGAGAAATCCACCACTCGCCCGGCGCTGTCAATTTTCATTAAGCCCAATTCCGGCGCTTTCTTCTCGTCCACCGGCACCACGGAGAGAGTAATGTCGGCGTTGGTTTCCCGATGGCGCCGAACGAATTGGCTGTAGTCCATGCGATAGAGGTGGTCGCCGGAGAGAATTAAATACTCGTCCACGTCCCAGTCTTCAAACAACCAGAGGTATTGGCGCACGGCATCAGCGGTGCCTTGGAACCACTGGGGATTATCGACGGTTTGCTGGGCCGCCAAGACTTCCACAAAGCCTTCCTGGAAGGCGGAAAAATTATAGGTGCGGGCTAGATGGCGATTGAGGGAGGCGGAATTAAACTGGGTCAGGACGTAGATCTTGACAATCTCGGAGTTGATGCAATTACTGACAGGAATATCAATAAGGCGGTATTTCCCGGCCAGGGGAACCGCAGGCTTGGCCCGGACTTTCGTGAGGGGATACAGACGGGTGCCGGCGCCGCCGCCGAGAATAATCGCTAAAACTCGTTTCACAAACAGACCTCGCCACTGCCTTGTACAGTTCTCCAGACAAGTGTAAGCCTAGGGGGGACATCTGCAAAGTCAAGTTTTCCTGAAAAATCTCCCGACCCTTGGGCGAAACAAAAGCTTAAGCCAGCGGGTCTAGTTCTCAGATTGTCTCCCCCTTGAACCTATGACCTTTTGTCGCCCCTGGATAGGGTTTTTGGCGATAACCAGCGGCTTGTTCTTCGCCGTCCCTACCCCGGCCCGTCCCCTCTTCCGGGAAGATTGTCTGATTCTGGCCCAGGGACTTCAACTCCAACCCTACGGCGTCCAAGGACAAACCGGCACCGTCGGCGCCAATGGTCAACCCGGCAATAACGCCGATAACCTGACGCTCTTCGCCGACGGGTCGCCTTTAACTTTAAATCTGGCGGGCAAAGACGGCGCCCAGGGAGAAAACGGTGCCGAAGGAACGCCCCCAGAC
>JBKCES010000203.1:0-3887 GCA_046304295.1 Cyanobacteriota bacterium
CTTTAAATCCTTTGAGGATGATGGCGTTCCCCAGTCTTCAGTCATGGGCGCCATATTTTCAAAACTCAGTCAAAGTAAGGGATTGAGCCATTTGTGTCCGTCACTCAGCCCCAAGGCAAAAAGTTAGGCATAATTCAGAGAATTGCCTTCGGTTGACCATGAGTAAACAATTTCGAGACTATCTGAAAAAAATCGGGAGCGGTGCCCATACCAGTAAGGATTTAAGCCGGGCGGAAGCGGCGGACGCAATGACTCTGATGTTGACCCAGAGGGCGACGCCAGCCCAAATCGGCGCTTTTTTAATCGCCCACCGTATCAAGCGCCCCACGGGGGAGGAGTTGGCGGGGATGCTGGACGCCTACGACCAATTGGGGCCGAAGGTTCCGGCGTTAGATTCAGGCAAGCCGGTCGTGATCCTCAGCCAACCCTACGACGGGCGAGACCGGACGTTTCCCCTCAGTCCCTTGACGGCTTTACTCCTAGCCAGCGCCGGTTGCCCGGTTCTCCAACACGGCGGAGGGCGAATGCCGACGAAGGAAGGGGTTCCCCTGATTGATCTCTGGCGCTGTTTGGGGGTGGATTGGCGTCCTTTTTCCCTGGAGCAAATTCAGGAGAGTTTGGCCGCCGTTAATCTGGGCTTTGTCTATTTGCCCCGACATTTTCCCCTTGCCCAAGACTTAATTCCTTACCGGGAGCAGATCGGGAAGCGCCCGCCCTTGGCGACCCTGGAACTCATCTGGGCGCCCTACAGTGGCCCGTGCCATGTGGTCGCCGGGTTTGTCCATCCCCCCACGGAAACGATGATCCAGGCGGCGCTGACCCTGCGGGGGGTTACGCAATTCACCACCGTTAAAGGTCTAGAAGGCAGTTGCGACCTGCCCCAGGAGCGTCCCGCTATCATCGGTTTGTATGATTTCAATCAGGGGAACAATCCCCTGACTCGTCTGCGACTTCACGCCGAAGACTACGGTTTGGGGGGGAAAAATCCGCTTTGGACGGATTTAAGCGATGCTCAACACTTAATGACCGCCACCCTCGCCGGGGAACCCACGCCCCCGGTTCCGGCGCTCCTCTGGAATAGCGGCTTTTACCTCTGGCGCCATTGCGCCCTCGATTCTCTCGGTGCCGGCATCGACTTGGCTCGGGAACTGCTGGAGAGCGGCGAGGCTCAGAAAAAACTCGCTCAGCTCCGGGCATTATGCTAAACGAGCATGAAGAAATGACAAAATAGCATAGCTTCCTGGGGGTCGGTTACAAACTATACAAATCTTTACAAAGAAAAACCTCAGTCTAGGGAAACCATTTTGCGGTCGTTCTCATTTTTCCGATCCGGGGTTTTCTATAGACATATGAGCAAGTTTTCTAGACGTAATTTTATGATCACGGCGGGAGCCACCGCCCTGGGGACGGCGATTTTACACGGATGCGCCAGTCCCAATACCCCTACCACTCCCGCTTCGCCAACTGCGGGGGGAGACGCCACCCCGGCGCCGGCGGCTGGGGGAGAACCCCCGGAAGTGACGACGGCTAAATTGGGCTTTATCGCCTTGACCGACGCGGCGCCGTTGATCATCGCCAAGGAAAAGGGTTTATTTGATAAATATGGGATGACCGGGGTGGAGGTGCTCAAACAAGCCTCCTGGCCGGTGACGCGGGATAACTTAGAACTGGGTTCCGGGGGCGGGGGCATTGACGGCGCCCATATCTTAACCCCTATGCCCTACATGATGACCCTAGGGACAATTACAAAAACGAAGCAACCGGTGCCCATGTATATTTTGGCCCGGCTCAATACCCAGGGACAGGCGATTTCCCTAGCGGACTCCTTTAAGGCGCTGAAGGTGGGTCTGGACAGCGCCCCCCTGAAGGCGAAATTAGCCAAAGATAGCAAAGTGGCCATGACCTTTCCGGGAGGAACTCACGACCTCTGGATTCGCTACTGGTTAGCCGCCGGGGGCATTGACCCCAATAAAGATGTCTCAGTAATTCCGGTGCCGCCGCCCCAGATGGTGGCTAACATGAAGGTTGGCAATATGAGCGCTTTTTGCGTCGGGGAACCCTGGAATGCTCAGTTAGTGAATCAAAAACTGGGCTATTCGGCGCTGATTACTGGCCAACTCTGGAAAAATCACCCAGAAAAGGCGTTTACTGTGCGGAAGGATTGGGCGGACAAAAACCCTAAGGCTACCCAGGCGCTCCTCAAGGCTGTGCTGGAAGCGCAACAGTGGTGCGACGACCCGGCGAATAAAGAGGAAATGGCCACCATTATTTCTGGCCGTCAGTATCTTAAAGTTCCTCCAGCGGATATTCTAGGGCGCCTCCAGGGCAAGGTGGATTTTGGCGACGGGCGCACTTTGGACGACCCGGATTTGGCGATGAAGTTCTGGCGGGATAACGCCTCTTATCCTTACCAAAGTCACGATTTGTGGTTCCTCACGGAAGATATTCGCTGGGGTTATTTACCGCCTTCTACGGATACGAAAAAGGCGATCGCCGAGGTGAATCGGGAAGATTTATGGAAACAAGCGGCCCAGGCGCTCGGCGTGCCAGCGGAGCAAATTCCCGCCAGCCCTTCTCGGGGTGTGGAAACGTTCTTTGACGGGGTGAAATTTGACCCGGAAAATCCCCAAGCCTATCTGGATGGCCTCAAGATTAAGTCTATTAAAGGCTAGTCAGATATCAGATGACAGATATCAGATATCAGGGAACTTTGAGGACCATTCTCCCAGGGGGTTAGCAGGGATCGTCCTTCAAACCTTGACCCTCACCCTAAATCCCTCTCCCAAAGAGGGAGTGGGACTTTGACTCCCCTTCTCCCGCTCTGGGAGATGGGGTTGGGGGATGAGGCCAAATAGCCCGACTTCCTTAACTTTACTTTTTCTCTCAATTCTTTTTAATTCTTATTCCTATGGCTAACGCAACTCTTTCTAACCGGCGCCCTCGCAGTAATCCCTGGGCGTTTTTGACCCATTCTAAAAAAATTATGCGCCCCTTAGTGGCGCTGATTGTGCTTCTAGTCATTTGGCAAATTATTTGCTCTGGCCCCAATCCTAATTTACCCAGTCCCCTGACGGTGATTCAGGAAACCTGGGACCCCCTGATTATCAATCCCTTTTTTGATAACGGCGGCACGGATAAGGGGTTAGGCTTACAGATTTTCGCCAGTTTAACTCGGGTGGCTGTGGGTTTTTCGCTTGCGGCCATTGTGGGGATTGGTTTAGGAATTTTAATCGGTAGTAGTCGTCTGATGTACGACGCCCTCGATCCGATTTTCCAAGTTTTGAGAACCATTCCCCCCTTGGCTTGGTTGCCCATCGCCCTAGCGGCGCTGAGGGAGAGCGAACCTTCGGCGATCTTCGTGATTTTTATCACTTCGATTTGGCCCATTATTATTAACACCACCGTGGGGGTTCAGCAGGTGCCCCAGGATTACCGCAATGTTTCCCGGGTTTTACAACTCTCCAAATTAGAGTATTTCTTTAACATCCTCTTTCCGGCGGCGGTGCCCTATATTTTCACCGGTCTCCGCATCGGCATCGGTCTCTCTTGGCTCGCCATTGTTGCCGCGGAAATGCTGGTGGGGGGCGTCGGCATTGGCTTCTTTATTTGGGACGCCTATAACAGTTCCCGCATGAGCGAAATTATTTTGGCGCTGGTTTATGTGGGGATTGTCGGTCTCTTCCTTGACCGTTTTGTGGCCTTTATCGCCAGTTTACTCGTTCCGGCGGAGCAGAAATAATGCCGGCGCTGGCTTCGGCTACGCTCAGCCAGCTAGGATTAGCTCCCCCTCTCGGGAGGGGGCTGGGGGGTGGGTTCTAACCCGGAGAAGTTAACCCACCCCTAACCCCTCCAAGGAGGGGAACCGGAAACTTCCGCAATCTCAATGT
>JBKCES010000204.1:0-17705 GCA_046304295.1 Cyanobacteriota bacterium
TTTGAACTAGGTGGAATAGAAGGAATGAGGTCAAAATATAGAGGCTCAAAAAGTTATCTGACAGCAGAGGAAAAGGCCGAAATCATTGAATGGATAAAATCACAAAACGGATTAGATATTACCGAATTGGAATGCTATATATAGCATTTACACGTGAGTCATGGACAAAGTCCCTGCTAGCTCTTTACCCGTCCGGGTTTTGGTGTCGGTGGCGTTCACGTCTCGTTTGAAAATGCTATATACCCTAAAGAGACATTTAATTTTAAGTTTACTAAAATGGGTCATTCACATCAGCGCCGATTTTGGAGATAGGTTAGGAGTTTGGCAAAACTGGCCGGAGGCAGCGCCGGCTAGTTTATTAAAAGCTTTTTTCTAAATATAGCATTTACACGTGAGTCATGGACAAAGTCCCTGCTAGCCCTTTACCCGTCCGAGTTTCGGAGTAGGTGGCGTTTACGTCTCGTTTGAAAATGCTATACTAGGCGGGTGGTAATCATATCCCTGTAGATCGCAGTCTAAAGACCAGATAACGACGCGGCAGTGAGGTGCTTTTTTCTGCATTTTTTCCCATTCTTTGATAATTGATAAATCTCCCATACCGGCGCCGCGCATTGCCGAATCGGGAAAATCCTTGAGCCATTCTCCAATCTCCCTTGTATCAGGCAGTTGAATCACTTGCCACGGCGCTTCTCCGTCTATGGATTGCTTCACTTGAATAACGAAAAATTCAGCCCACTGACGTCGTTGATGACCATCCGGAAGATGAGCGATATGATTTCCTGTTTCATAAATTGTAGCCATCGGCAAAAGGAAACTAGCGTTTTGATCCAGTAATTCTCTCCATTTTTCAATGACTCGCTTACGTTCCCCATTCATATGGGGAATATTGAGGATATTGCACAATATAGATGTGTCAATAATCGCCACGATTTTCATTCTCTTTATTCCCCTAAAGCTACCAGAGAATTGAGCCAATCCATGGCTTTCTTTTTCTTGGCTTCCGCTCCGGGATGGTGTTTAACAAAACGATCTAGTAGTCCGCAAGTCATCAGAAATCCTAGGGAGCCTTGAGCCACCAGTTCTGGATAGTCGGCAATATCCTTCAACCGAACTAATTGACTGGAACCATCTTGGAGACTTCGATAACAAAATACGGTTTCAGGAATCGCTTCCTCCGGTAACCCGTCGAGAAGCGCCGGATTATGGCTACTCATTAAGACCCGTAGATGTCGATTCTTGGCAATGTTGGCAACGCGTTTGAGTAAATCTTCTGCTCGACTGGGATGGATACCATTATCAATTTCTTCAATGACGACTAAACTCTGTTCCGGCGCTGAGAGCAGAGCCGCGACAATGGCCAGCGCCCGCAAAGTCCCGTCTGAAAGCATAGAAGCGTCATAGGGAGTCGATACACCGCCAAAGGTCTCGGTTAACTGTAACATGACCTCATTTCGGGGCGTTTCGATAAAGCTAATATCTTCAATATTTTGTTCGGGCAAACTTTGAATAAAGCCTAAGATTAATGCTTTCATCTCAGGATCAAGGCACAAATTGTAAATCACTCCCGAAAGATTTTCTCCGCTTTCTTTAATAAATTTATCAGTTTTATGACCGTAATAACGCATTAAGCTTGGCTCAGGATTCAGAAACACAATACTACTCAGCCATTGAATATATCTTTTCACAACTTTGGGAATAATTTTTTGACTCTTGACATTTTCTGGGCGAAAACGAATATCACTCAAAAGCTGGGTAAAAATCGCCATCTGGCTACTGCATACAATGCTGGGTTTTTTCCCGCCTCTAGCAAAATTATTATAAGTCACAAAAACGTCGCTTCCGGCGCCTTGCGGCTCGCTGGCAATTTCGTATAGCGGCACTGTTGAGGAATCACTGGTCATTTTCTCGTCCGTGACGCGCAGAGCGCCGTCGTCTTCAAGCGTTAGATCAATGGTAAAAGTACTCCAAGCGGCGATCTCCAGCCAGTCATCTATTGAAAGGCCATTTTTATCGGTGATAATTTCTTGGAATTGCGGCGCTGTAGCTAGGCAAGAAAAGCCGAAAGTTTTAGAGCCTCGATAACCCAAATTCTCAACGTCGCCTCTAAAAATGCTTTCATTGGGCTGGTGAGAAGCCCCTAAAAAGCTTAATCTTTCTCCCTCGGCCATCTTGGCGAGTAACCGTAGGGCTTCAATCACATTGCTTTTGCCAGAGGCATTAGCGCCGATGAGAAGGGTAAGGCATCCGAGGGGTAGAGTCGCTGAACGATAGCTTTTAAAGTTTCTTAATTGCAGTTGCGTAAGCACCTAAATTTACTCCTTTTTAGTGATCTTGACATTGTTTAAATACTTACAGCTCTTCTATTTCATATCCTTGGTTTTTAGCAATTTCAAGCATAGGCTTAATGTTACCGATTCCCCATTGATTACAAACAGCAATAGTTTTTCCATCTCCAGTTTTAAGAAGTTGTTCTTCGTTCAAAAAGTAGCGTTTTGCGCCTCCTTTTAACTCTGCTTTTTCTAATAGGGCTATGACACCATAAGTACTATGAATATCATCATAAAAAATTTCACGTAATTCTTCAAATGTTTTATCTGGATTGGTCTGAAGATAATAAGTGACAATGGCTAGCACTAATTGGCGCTTGTTGTACACTTTTCCAAAAAACTGATATTTTGTCCTATCTTTGCTGGAACTGGTAACCGCTCGCTGGGCTGATGCTTGTTCTCGCACCTTTACCTGATATTCCTCGGCTTCAGGTAAAGGAATAATTTGTTCAATATCAAGCAAAATATCTTTATCCAGCTTATAGGGTTGGAGGCGAACGCAACGAATATCCAAATCATGTTGGTTTAGCCACATTACAGATGTCGTTAGTTCCCTAGAAAAATTAGCTGATGCAAGAACAATTCTGACATCATTAGGAAATTGTTCTTCTAGGGAATCACTCCAACCCAAGAAATTGAGAATTTCTTCTTCAGAACTTTTATCAATATTCCGTTTATCGAGATATTGCTGATGAATTTGAACAGCTTTTGTGAAGGTTAGCGTAGAAACCATAGCTGCATAACGCAGAGCTTGCAACTCCATATGAGCGCCGGTTTCATCTCTTTTCAGTTCAATAACCACTAAATTTGCTTGCTTATCGATACCCAGGAGGTCAATTCTTCTGGCCCCTTCAGTCCACTCCGAGAACTCTTCGGCAATAATTAGAGTATCTGGAGAGATAACTGTAATTTTATCTCTCAGTGCCGCTTGAAGATCAGTACGTTCCTGAATCCCCTCCGCTCCAAACTGAGTTCCCTGAACCTCAGTAATTTGTTTATCCTTAAAAGTATAGATAGGCATAGACTTGGCTAAAGAGAAGAAATGATTTCTAACAGTATAAATGAGAATAACCCGCTAACGGTTTTTGCTTAAAAAGCATTAAACTAAATCAGGGTTCAGCGCCGGTTTTGGAGATAGGTTAAGAGTTTGGTAAAACTAGCCGGGGGCGGCGCCGTGGCTTGAATTTCCTGCTGGGTGAGGGGATGACAGAGGGTTAATTGGTAGGCGTGGAGCGCCTGACCGGGGAGCTTAACGGGGGATTTGCCGGCGCCGTAGAGGAGATCGCCCGCTAGAGGATGGCCCAGTTCCTTAGCGTGGACACGAATTTGGTGAGTGCGGCCGGTTTGCAGTTGAAACTCCAGCCAACTGTAATCGCCAAAGGTCTTCCTAACTCGCCAGTGGGTGACCGCCTCCCGACCGCCTTTTTCCGGGGACACAATCCCCATTTTGAGCCGATCCTTGGGATGACGGCCAATGGGTAGATTAATAACGCCGCTGTCGGATTTAGGGGAACCCTGAACGATGCCCCAGTAGAGGCGCCGGGCGGTTTTGGTTTTGAGTTGAGCCTGAAGACTCTGGAGCGCCGTCTCGGTTTTCGCCACCGCCATGGCGCCGCTGGTGTCCTTATCCAAACGGTGGACAATGCCGGGGCGCCGGACGCCGCCGATGCCCGCTAAATCAGGACAGTGGGCCAGGAGGGCGTTCACTAAAGTGCCGTCGGCATGACCCGGCGCCGGGTGGACGACTAAGCCGACGGGTTTATTGAGAATCAGGAGTTGGTCGTCTTCGTAGAGAATCTCTAGGGGAATCGCCTGGGGCAATAAATCCAGGGGTTCCGGCGCCGGAATTTCTAGGCAGAGACGGTCGCCGCTTTGGAGTTTGTAATGCTTAGAGGCGACGGGCTGGTCGTTGACCCAAACCTGATGGCCTTCGATCAGTTTTTGCAAACGAGAACGGGAAAACTGAGGCAGTTGGGCCGAGAGCCAACGGTCTAGGCGCTCGCCGCCCTGGAGCACCGTCAGGGTCAGGGTTTCAGCGCCGGTCATGGTCGGGGACGGAAGAGGTGACGGTGTTGAGGATGGTACAACTGGGAGCGCCGCTCGGGTTCAGAATCAGGGTCTAGTAAGCCATTTAGGGCCGGGCTGATCAGGTAAAGGGTAGTGCGAATCAAGTTTTCCCGACGACTGACTGCGGCCATGTCCTTCAGGGGCGCGAGCCAAATCTGCTCGTCCGGCCAACCCAAGCGAAAGGCGATGGCGACTGCGGTTTCCGGGGGGTAATGCTCCAGCAGTTGAGCCTGGGCCGTTTCCGCCTGGCGCGCCGCCAGGTACAGCGCCAAACTGGCCCGATGGGCCGCTAGGCTGGCTAAATTTTCTCGCTCCGGCACCGCTGAGGCCGCGCCGCTTAACCGCGTCAGGATAATGGTTTGCACCAGATCCGGCAGGGTTAGCTCTCGGTTTAAGCTTGCGCCCAGGGCTTGGAAGGCACTAATGCCGGGGACGCACTCCAGGGGAATTTCCGCTTCCGCCAGGCGCCGGATTTGTTCCTGAACGGCGCTGTAGAGGGTCAAATCCCCGGACTGGAGCCGGACGACGATTTTGCCTTGTTTAACCCCGTTAATCATGAGGGGTAAAATTTCCTCTAGGGTTTTACTGCCCGTGGGGATCAATTCAGCGCCGGCTTGGCAGTGGGCCAACATCTGTTTCGGCACTAGGGAATCGGCGTAGAGGACTAAATCCGCCTGGGCTAAAATCCGGTGGCCCCGCAGGGTGATTAAATCCGGCGCTCCGGGGCCAGCGCCGATGAAGTAAACCGCCGGGGCAAATTCCTTACTCATAGGTCGGCGCAGGGTAAAGATCCGGCAGGGGGCGCCCCGTCCGGTAGAGCCAGAATAAAATAGCGGAGCCCAGGAGCATCAGGGTTAAACTCACCAACTGGGCCATTCTCAGGGGGCCTAACATTAAACTATCCATCCGCAGACCCTCAATCCAGACCCGCCCGGCGCTGTAGAGCAGAAGATACAGCCCCGTCACGGCGCCGACTTTGACCCGTTGGGGATGCCTCAGACCATAGAAAAAGACCGTCATTAAGATCCCAAAAACCCCTAAATTCCAGAGGGATTCGTACAAAAAGGTGGGGTGAAAATACTCAAATTGCCGATAGGCCCAGGGTCGATAGTCTAAGGGAATGTAGAGTTTCCACGGTAAATCCGTCGGCGCTCCAAAGGCTTCGGAGTTGAAAAAATTGCCCCAGCGTCCAATGGCCTGACCCAAAATCACCGCGGGCGTGAGGACATCCAACAGGTTCCAAAAGGAGAGCCGATGGCACCGGACAAAGACCCACGCCGCTAGAGTTCCTCCGATCAGCGCCCCGTGGATGGCGATGCCCCCCTGCCAAATCGCCAGCGCATGCCAGGGATGGGCCGCGTAGCGGGGCCATTCAAAGAGGACGTAGTAGAGGCGGGCCGCCGGAATCGCCGTCAATAGGAGCCAAATGGCTAACTCGCTGATTAAACCCGGGTCAATCCGGCGCCGTTGAGCCAGGTTTTGCGCTAGGACGCAACCCAGCAAAAAAGCCGAGGCGATTAATAGGCCGTACCAGCGCAGAGCTAGGGGGCCGAATTGCCACAAGATGGGGCCCGGCGATTGGAATTGCCCAGCCAGAAGAGAAACCATAACCGGAGCTTTAAACGTTAAAATGAGGGGCCAAACGAACGGCGCCGTTAGGCTTAACATCTTATCATCCCCTTCTGTCCCAGAGAAAATAACGAGTAGAACGGACATCTTGCCTGTGTCAATCTGGGGAGCTCCGAGGACTTAACCTCAATCCGGAGAATCCCGCCGCCCCCGGCGCCGATTTGTAATTTTTGTGTTACACTCTGTTACAGTCGCTTTACAAAACTGATAAAGCGCTAGGGGCCAGACCGTATTTTTTCCCGCTTCTCCCTCCGAGACCGGAAAAAAGCCTTTGGTTTTAGTCCCGAATCCCATCACTTGCGGACTAAATTACCCCACCAAATTTTTGCATGGCCCAAACGCCGACCATCGCCATCTCCCACCTTGGGTGCGAAAAAAATCGAATCGACTCTGAACACATGTTGGGGCTTCTGGCCCAAGCGGGTTATGCTGTCTCCGCCGACGAAGAGCAAGCAGATTACGTCATTGTTAACACCTGTAGTTTTATCGGCGACGCCCGTCAGGAATCAATTTCCACTCTGTTGGAACTGGCGGAAGCCCGGAAAAAAATTATTGTTACCGGCTGTCTCGTCCAACACGACTTCATTCAGGGGGGCAACCTACTGGAGGAACTGCCGGAAGCGGTGGCGGTAGTCGGTACGGGGGACTATCAAAAAATCGTTCAGGTGATTGAACAGGTGGAGCAAGGGCGCCGGGTGCGAGAAATTTCCCCGACCCCCGCCTTCATCGCCGACGAAAACACCCCCCGTTACCGCACCACCACGGAAGGGGTGGCTTACCTACGGGTGGCGGAAGGTTGCGATTACGCCTGCGCTTTTTGCATCATTCCCCAACTGCGAGGCAAACAGCGCTCCCGTTCTATCAAGTCCATTGTGGCGGAGGCTCGGCAGTTAGCGGAGCAGGGCGTTCAGGAGTTGGTCTTAATTTCCCAAATTACCACCAATTACGGGCTGGATCTCTACGGCAAACCCCGACTGGCGGAACTCTTGCGGGCGCTGGGGGCGGTGGATATTCCCTGGATTCGGGTTCATTATGCCTATCCCACGGGACTAACGGCGCCGGTGATCGCAGCCATGGCGGAAACCCCCAACGTTCTCCCCTATTTGGATCTGCCCCTTCAGCACTCCCACCCGGAGATTCTCCGGGCCATGAATCGCCCCTGGCAGGGTCAAGTCAATGACGACATCATCCAGCGCCTCAAGGCCGCCCTACCGGACGCTGTCCTACGCACCACTGTCATTGTCGGTTTTCCGGGAGAAACAGAAGCCCACTTCCAACACCTGTTGGACTTTATCCAGCGCCATGAGTTTGACCATCTGGGAGTCTTTACCTTCTCCCCGGAAGCGGAGACCCCCGCCGTCAACTTGCCTAACCCGGTGCCCCAATCGGTGATGGACGAGCGCCGGGAGCAGTTGATGGCCGCCCAACAGCCCATTTCCCTGCGGAAAAATCAAGCCTGCGTCGGCCAAACCGTCCCGGTTTTAATCGAGCAGGAAAACCCCGCCACCGGCCAATTGATTGGGCGCTCGCCTCGCTTCGCGCCGGAGGTGGACGGTCTGGTCTATGTCCAAGGCGAAGCCAACCTCGGACAGATTGTCCCGGTGGTCATTACCGGCGCCGATATTTACGACCTCCAGGGTCGAGTCGTCGCGCCCTAAGCCAGTCCTGATAAGGAAAACGCCCGATATAAATTTCTAACTCATCTTTATTAATCGTTCTCCTTAACAAGCGTTTCTTTTCCCCATCTCTAGTTTTTTATTCCTTTCTCTCTATTTCCTATGACCCTTTCTTTCCAAGACCTTGGTTTATCCGCCGCCTCTTGCGAGCAGTTAGCCCAAATCGGGTTTGAGAACCCCACTGCGATTCAGGAGCAGGCCATTCCCCTCCTCCTGAACGGACGGGATATGCTGGCCCAGTCTCAAACCGGCACCGGTAAAACCGCCGCCTACGCTTTACCTCTGCTGGATAAAATCGAGCGCCGGGGGGGCTTGCAAGCGCTGATCCTCACCCCCACCCGGGAACTGGCCCAACAGGTCGCCGAAGCCATGAAGGACTTCGCCGCCGACCGTCGTCTCTATATCCTCACCGTCTATGGCGGGCAACCTATTGATCGCCAAATCCGCAGTTTGGAGCGGGGCGTGGAAATCGTGGTGGGCACCCCGGGCCGGGTGATTGACCTAATTGAGCGCCAAAAGCTCAATCTAGAAACCATTAATTGGGTCGTTTTGGACGAAGCCGACGAGATGCTGAGCATGGGCTTCATCGACGATGTCAAAACCATCCTCAAGAAAACCCCCCCGACTCGCCAAACCGCCTGTTTCTCCGCCACCATGCCCCGGGAAATCCGGGAGCTGGTCAACCAATTCCTCAAAGATCCGGCGCTGGTCACCGTTCAACAAACCCAAAGCACCCCCACCCGCATCGAGCAACAACTCTACCTTGTGCCCCGAGGTTGGACGAAGGCCAAGGCGCTCCAGCCCATTTTAGAAATGGAAGACCCGGAGTCCGCCATTATCTTTGTCCGCACCAAACAAACCGCCGCAGATCTGACCAGCAAACTCCAGGAAGCGGGCCACAGCGCCGACGAATACCACGGCAACCTCAACCAAACCCAACGGGAGCGTCTAGTGCACCGTTTCCGGGAAGGCAAAATCAAACTGGTGGTGGCCACCGACATCGCCGCGCGGGGCTTGGACGTGGAAAACCTCAGCCATGTGATTAACTTCGACCTCCCCGACAACGCCGAAACCTATATCCACCGCATTGGCCGCACTGGTCGGGCCGGGAAAACCGGCAAAGCCATCGCTTTGGTAGAACCTATCGACCGGCGCCTCCTACGTCTCATTGAAAATCGCCTTAAACAGCGCATCGAAATCGGCTCCATCCCCGACCGGGCCCAGGTGGAAGCCAAACGGATCGAAAACCTGAAAGCGGAAATTCACGCGGCACTGTCCGGCGAGCGCATGGCCTCCTTCCTGCCCCTAGTGAAGCAACTGAGCACCGAGTATGATCCCCAGGCCATCGCCGCGGCAGCCCTGCAAATGATCTACGACCAAAGTTGCCCCAACTGGATGAAAACCGATTGGGAAGTGCCCGAGCAGGACTTCACCAAACCGATTCCCAAGCGCAAATTCAACAACGGCGAAGGCGGCGGCGCTCGCGCTGGCAAATCCTCCTATAAACCCCAACGGTACAGCGACCGGCGCCCCGCCTATAGCGATAACCAAAACTAAGCCCAGCGCCGTTTTGTAACCCCCTAAATCCCCCTTTGCAAGGGGGATCAACGTCCAAATCATCAGCGAGCAAGCGCCCCCAGCCTGCTCTTTTTTAATGAAAACTTACACCCTGCTGGCTCCGGCGAAAATTAATCTCTCTCTGGAAATTCTTGGTCTGCGCCCAGACGGTTTCCATGAACTGGTCATGGTTCTTCACAGTATTGGGTTAGCGGACCGGCTCACTCTGCGAGCCAACGGCATTGAAGCCCTACGGCTTTTCTGCTCCAGCGCCGAACTAGCGGAGAACGAAGACAATTTGGCCTATCGGGCGGCCCGGTTGATGCAAGCTCAATTTCCCCAGGCCTTTGCCCGTTACGGGGGGGTGGATATTGAGTTGGAAAAAAAGATCCCCATCGCCGCCGGATTGGCTGGCGGCTCTACGGATGCCGCGGCGGTTTTAGTGGGCTTAAATTTGCTCTGGGAATTGGGGTTAACGGCGCCGGAACTACAAAGCCTCGGCGCTCAATTAGGCTCCGACATTCCCTTCTGCGTGGCGGGGGGAGCGGCGCTGGCCACGGGGCGGGGCGAACAACTTGACCCTCTGCCGGCGTTGGATAACCTGTGGCTGGTGTTGGCCAAATACCAATCCCTGGCGGTCTCCACCCCCTGGGCCTATCAGACCTACCGCCAACAGTTTGAAAAAAATTACCTCCCCAGCGGCGCCGCTCAACAGAGTCGAACCCAGGAAATTCACAGCGGGCCCTTACTCCAGGGGTTGTTCCAGCGCCGGGCCGCCCAGGTGGGACAGGCTTTGTACAACGATCTGGAAAAAGCGGTGTTACCGGCTTATCCCCAGGTCGCTCAGTTACGGGAAATTATGGCCCAAACCGGAGGCTTGGGAACGATGATGTCCGGCTCGGGGCCCACGGTGTTTACCCTTTGTGAAACGGAGCGCCGAGCACAAGAGATTCAGACCCTAATCCGGCGCCAAATTCCCGACCCGGATCTCGGTCTCTGGACGGCGCCGTTAATTAGCCACGGGATTCGAGTATTAACCTAACTGGCTAAATACTCCCGAACCATGCCTTTGCGTTTACGGAGTTTGGTCAGTGCCTCCCGCTCGATTTGGCGCACCCGCTCCCGGCTGATGTTGAGGAGATGGCCGATTTTCGCTAGGGTCAGGGGTTGGCCATTATTTAAGCCAAAGCGTAAGGTCAGCACCTCCCGTTGCTGAGGAGTCAATTCGTCCAAGAGATGCCCCAAATCCGTCTGGAGAGACACCTGGGTCGCGAAGTCCTCCGGCTGAATACCGTCGTCTTCCAGTAGATCCCCCAGTTCCGTGTCCTGGTTATCCCCGACCCGTAGATCGAGGGAAAGGGGATGGCGGGCCCGCTCCAAATATTCCCGCACCTGACGGGGGGTAAGTTCCAGTGCCTCGGCCAACTCCGTCATGGTGGCAGCCCGGCCCTTTTCCTGGGCCAGTTGACGCTGGGCCTTTTTGATTTTGTTTAACTTTTCAGTAATGTGGATGGGCAGACGAATGGTGCGGCTTTTTTCGGCGATGGCCCGGGTGATGGCTTGGCGAATCCACCAGTAGGCATAAGTAGAAAAGCGGTAGCCCTTGGTGGGGTCAAATTTTTCCACGCCCCGTTGCATCCCGATGGTGCCTTCTTGGATCAGATCCAGCAGGTCTAAATTACGCTTCAGATATTTTTTGGCCACCGAAACCACCAACCGCAAATTGGCTTCCACCATCTTGCGCTTAGCCGCTTCCCCCGCCGCGATGACTTGTTTCAGTTCGTGCTCGCTCAGTTGGGCCGCTTCCGCCCATTGGGAGCCGTTCGGCTCCTGACCGAGGTCTTCCGTCAGAGCGTTTTTCAGGTTAACGAGCGCCACGGAGCGTTGAATTCGCTTGGCGTAGAGGATTTCTTCTTCGTGGGAGAGGAGGGGCACCCGGCCAATTTCCCTGAGATAGGCGCGGACGGGATCGGGAGTCGCATTCGCAGTCTTCATGACAAATGGGCGTTAGGTAAGGAAAGGGGTAAACGGGAGGGCATTCCGGCTGGAGCGTCAAAGAATGCAAATGCTGGGGGCGTTTGGGGGTCTGCGGCGTGGGGTCGGCTTTGAAGCGCCTGCTTAATAATAATATACAAATCTTTAAGTTTTGTAAAGTAATGTTAAGTTTTTCTCAGGTTTAGTCCTCGTTGACCACAAGGCGAGGAGCCAAGAGACCCTTTTTTAGATCATGGGCTCTATAATTCGGTGGGATCGCCCCCTTCTCTATCGCCTCCAACTTAGAGGATGACCATTGCCGCCACAACGGTTTAACCCAGCTTTTTTCTCTATCGATGTCATAGATAGAGGACTGTAAAGTTTTGTTAAACTATCTCATCTGCTATAGCTTTTCTCTCAGATTAGCCTATCGATCCAAATTGAAAACGTAGCTTAAGATACAAAATTGCGCTTCAATTAACATTTATGTTCTATTGCCAGACAAAAAGGCGCACCGACTCCAAACAACCCGCCGAATGGGAATTAAAGCGCCCGGCGCCCTTCTAGGGCGCGAGCCAAAGTCGCTTCGTCGGCGTATTCCAAATCGCTCCCCACCGGCAGGCCAAAGGCGATGCGGGTGACGGTGGTAAACGGTTTCAGCAGTTGGGCTAGATATAGAGTTGTGGTTTCTCCTTCCACACTGGGATTGAGCGCCAAAATCACTTCCTTGATTTCGTCGGCGCCGACCCGTTGAATCAAGGGTTTGATGTAAAGTTGCTCCGGGCCGACGCCGTCCATGGGAGAAATGACGCCGCCGAGGACATGGTAGAGACCTTTATATTCCCTTGTTTTTTCCAAAGCGATCACATCCCGGGAATCCACCACCACGCAGATTGTCTGGCCATCTCGCTGGGGATTGCGACAGATATTGCAAATCGGCTCGGCGGAAAGGTAAAAACAGCGTCGACACAACCCCACTTGTTTTTTGGCGTCTAGGAGAGCTTGGGCTAATTGTTGAATTTCCGCTTCGGGGCGTTTAATCAGATATAGTGCTAAGCGTTGGGCCGTTTTTGGACCGATGCTCGGCAGGCGCTGGAGTTGCTCGATTAGGCGAGCGAGGGGAGGGGTATAAATGGCGGTCAGTCCTTGCGCGACTTGTGGTTTCTCAATTTTACGCTAAGGGTCTTACCGGTGGAGGCGCTGAAAAGCGGGGAAATTTAGCCGAACAGGGTAAGATGACTAGATAGGGCGATTTCCAGTCCAACGCCGGAATTGCCAACCGACAGGAGATGTTTCCCCACCCCCGCCAAACATCGGCTTACGCGTCAAGGGCTACCGTTTAGAATGAGCGCCGAAACCTATCTGAATCACCCCACCTTTGGTCTACTTTACCGGGTCTGTCTCTTGGACGATACTCGGGAAATTTTCACGACCCTCTACGCTCAACGTCTCTTTTTTCTGGTAGTGACCGCGGCTGAGTCCACGCGCTTTGAGTCCATGACCCGGGCCGAAGCTAAGCTAATGATCGAAAACCGTCTCCGGGCTTTGCGGCGCTCGGGGGACTTGAAACTGTATCAAGAAGCCTTGCAACTCTACCAGACCCATTTTTAGGGGGCTTTTCTCGGCCATGACTAGCGAGCTGAGCCAACTGCGGGTGCTTCAGGAAGCCCTCCCTCCCGGCGTTAAATTGGTGGCGGTGACAAAAACTGTCGATGCCGAAACTATCCGTCAAGCCTACGGCGCCGGAGTTCGGGATTTTGGGGAAAGTCGGGTTCAGGAGGCTTTGCCGAAACTGGCCCAATTGGCGGATTTAACCGATATTACTTGGCATTTCATCGGTCGTCTTCAGGCCAATAAAGCCCGCAAAATTGTCGAGCATTTTTCCTGGATTCACTCCGTCGATAGCTGGCCCCTCACCGAGCGCCTAGAGCGGATCGCCGGGGACTTGAAGCGCCGTCCCCAGATCTTGCTACAGGTGAAACTCTGGCCCGACGAAAGCAAAACGGGCTGGTCGGAAATGGAGTTACGGGAAGCGCTACCCCGCCTTCAGGCGCTGGTGCATTTACAACCGCAGGGTCTCATGGCTATTTTACCTCTGGGGTTGACCCCGGCGGAGCGCCTCGCCGCCTTTCAAAAGGTCGCCGGATTAGCCCAATCGCTGCCCTTGCCGTTGGAGGAATTGTCCATGGGCATGTCGGGAGACTATCCCCAGGCTCTGGCTGCGGGGGCGACGCTGATTCGGATTGGCAGTCTCATTTTCGGGCGGCGCTCAAGCTCAGTCATATAATCTGCTGATGTTTAAGAATCGTCTAGGCTAGCTAGACCACACCGTTCCATGCCCGTCAATCTGTCATCTAATAAGCGGGGTATGATAGATGGCACCCTGTCAATTTTTGCGATTCATTCCTCCCGACCCCGATGGTAAACTCAGCGCCGGTTGCAATTTCCTTACCCCGTACTAGCGAATCGGAACAGCTTCAAAAAATTCGCCACACCGCTTCCCACGTCATGGCCATGGCGGTGCAAAAGCTCTTTCCCAAGGCCCAGGTCACCATCGGCCCCTGGACAGAGACAGGGTTTTACTACGATTTCGATATTGACCAGCCCTTTACGGAGGCCGACCTCAAGGCCATCAAGAAGGAGATGATCAAAATCATTAACCGCAAGTTGCCGGTTCTGCGGGAAGAGGTCTCCCGGGCTGAAGCCCAACAGCGTATCGAGGCGATTCGGGAACCCTATAAGCTGGAAATTCTTGATAGTATTCATGAGCCGATTACCCTTTACCATCTTGGGGAGGAATGGTGGGACCTCTGCGCTGGCCCCCATTTGGAGAACACTTCGGAGTTGAACCCCAAGGCCATCGCCCTGGAGAGCGTCGCCGGCGCCTATTGGCGGGGGGATTCGAGTAAAGCGCAACTGCAACGGATTTACGGTACTGCTTGGGAAACGCCGGAGCAGTTGGCGGAGTACCAGCGCCGGAAGGAAGAGGCCCTGAAACGGGACCACCGTAAACTGGGCAAAGAGTTGGGTTTGTTTATCTTCGCCGATCCCGTGGGGCCGGGACTCCCCCTCTGGACGCCCAAGGGGACTATTGTCCGCTCTTTGTTAGAAGATTTTCTCAAACAGGAGCAGATTAAACGGGGTTACCTGCCGGTAGCGACGCCCCACATTGGCCGGGTGGAATTGTTTAAAATCTCCGGTCACTGGCAGAAATATAAAGAGGATATGTTTCCCATGATGGCGGAAAGCGCCGAGGAAGCGGCCCAGGAGCAGGGTTTTGTCCTCAAACCCATGAACTGCCCCTTCCATATCCAGATTTATAAAAGCGAACTCCGCTCCTACCGGGATCTGCCCCTGCGTTTAGCAGAATTTGGCACCGTTTACCGCTACGAGCAATCCGGGGAACTGGGGGGACTGACCCGGGTGCGGGGTTTTACGGTGGATGACTCCCACTTGTTCGTCACCCCAGAGCAGTTGGACGAGGAATTTTTAAGCGTGGTGGATCTAATCCTCTCGGTCTTTCAGAGTCTGGAATTGAAGAACTTCAAGGCCCGCCTCTCCTTTCGGGACCCGGAATCCGATAAATATATCGGCGCTGAGGCGGCCTGGGAAAAGGCCGAGGGCGCGATCCGCCGGGCGGTGCAAACCCTAGGGATGGAGTACTTTGAAGCGCTAGGGGAAGCGGCGTTCTACGGGCCGAAACTGGATTTCATTTTCCGGGACGCCCTGGAGCGGGAATGGCAACTGGGAACCGTGCAGGTGGACTATAATCTGCCGGAGCGCTTTGATTTGGAGTATATTACCCCGGAGGGAACCCGCCAGCGCCCCGTGATGATCCACCGGGCACCCTTTGGCTCTTTAGAGCGTTTAATCGGTATCTTGATCGAGGAATACGCCGGGGATTTCCCCCTCTGGTTAGCCCCGATCCAAGTCCGCCTGCTCCCGGTGAGCGACGCCCAGTTAGACTTTTGCCGTCAAGTGGCCCAACAATTTCAAGCCCAGGGAATCCGGGCCGAAGTGGATACCAGCGGCGACCGCCTCGGCAAAATGATCCGCAACGCCGAAACCCAGAAAATTCCCGTTATGGCGGTGGTCGGCGCCCAGGAGGTCGAGGCTCAAACCTTGAACATTCGCTCCCGTTTTGCCGGGGAACTCGGCGCTTTGGGGGTGGAAGACGTGTTAGGGAAACTCAGCCAAGCGATGCAAACGCGGACTCGCTTTTAGTTCTCATCCCCGACCACCCTTACTTCCGACTCCCGAAAATGGGCCTTAAAGCGCCCTTCAAATTTCACCAAGACCGGTAAGTTGGCGCTGATGGGCCGCCCCTGCCAGTCGTGCAGAATGGCCACGACCTCTCCTTCCAGCCCCTGCACGTCAAAGGCGGTTTGCTTATGTTGCGGATGGTGATACACCAACACCGACTCAGTGACCCGAACGCGATCGCCAACTTTCATAAACTTCTCAAGGTCGTAACACAGCCCGCCGGGGGCGCCGGCGGTCTTACCATTATTGACTAAAACGGCGCCGATCTTGAATGGGGTTGCCTGGGTTAATCCAGAGACTGGGGAATACCGGTCAAACTAAAGGCCCGAGCCTCGGTAATTTGAACGGAAACCAATCGCCCCCGCAAAACTCCAATCTGACCCGGAAAAAAAGTTAACCGATTGCCCCGGGTTCTGCCCATCACTTGGGTCGGGTCTTTGGGATTAGCCTCTTCGACTAAGACTTCCTCAACTCGGCCGAGATAGCGCCGGGAACGCTCCGCGGCTTTAATTGAGACTAAATGGTTGAGGCGCTGGAGCCGGTCGACTTTAACCTCCTCCGGCAGTTGATTGTCCCACAGCGCCGCCGGGGTGCCGGGCCGGGGGGAATAGGCGGCGGTGTTGAGTTGGTCGAAGCCAATGTCTTCTACAACTTTTAGAGTGTTTTCAAACTGGGCCTCCGTTTCCCCCGGAAAACCGACAATCACGTCGGCGCTCAGCGCGGCGTCGGGCATCAGTTCCCGAATCTGGTCGATCATCCGGCGGTAACGCTCGATGGTATAGCCCCGTTTCATGGCCTTTAAAATCTCATTGTCCCCAGACTGGAAGGGAATATGGAAATGCTCGCAGACCTTGGGCAACGCTTGACAGGCTTTGATCAGGCGCTCGGTAAAGTAACGGGGATGGCTGGTGGCGAAGCGTAGGCGCTCGATCCCTTCCATATCGTGAACAAAGTAGAGCAGGTCGGTCAAGGTATGGAGATGACGCCCCGACTCCGTGGAGCCGGGTAAATCCCGTCCGTAGGCGTCGATATTTTGCCCCAGCAGGGTGATTTCCTTATAGCCCTGGGCGGCCAACTCAATCATTTCTGCTCGAATCGCCTCCGGGGTTCGGGACTGCTCCACCCCCCGCACATTGGGCACGACGCAGTAACTACAACGCTCGTTACACCCGTAGATCACATTCACCCAGGCGGTGACGGCGCTGTCCCGGCGGGGTTTGGTAATGTCCTCCATAATGTGGACGGCTTCCGTGGCCACCACCTGTTGCCCGGCGAAAACCTGCTCCAACAAATCCCCTAACCGATTGGCGTGTTGGGGGCCCATCACTAAATCCAACTCCGGCACCCGCCGCAGAAGTTGCTCCCCCTCCTGTTGGGCGACGCATCCCGCCACAATCAGGGTTAAATCCGGTTGGCGCTGTTTCCGTTTCGCCTGCCGTCCCAGGTAGGAATACACCTTTTGCTCGGCGTTGTCCCGGATGGTGCAGGTATTGTAAAGGATCAGGTCGGCGCCGTTGGGGTCCTCCGACCATTCCATCCCCAAATCTTCCAACACCCCCGCCATCCGCTCGGAGTCGGCTTTGTTCATCTGGCAGCCGAAGGTGGTGATGTGATAGCGCCGGGGCGAGGGAGTCATGGAAAAATTAAGGATAAAAGCGTGCAGTCTAGTAGTTTAGCAAGAATCCTAGGGGGATTAAACGTCAAAGTAATAACGAACCGCGCCGGTTTCCGGGTCGTTGCCCACATCCACAATCCCCTTGCGCATTCCCTGCCGGAGAACCGCTTCCGTTTCTTCGGCGCCGAGGCCAGTGAGGATCATGGCTTGGGCCAGGGAAAGGACGCGGTTATTTTTTTCGGCCCCTTCAATCAGTTGGTGGAGGGGGCCGGCGGGGTGAACTTTGGCCTGGAAGGTTTGCAAATTTTGCTGGAGCCGGACATCGAGGCGGTCGATTTTTTCCAACACCTGGTGGCCAAAGTGGAGGGGGCCAAAGCCCTGATCCGGCGGTAGTAAAAGTTGGAGGTCTTCGTTTTTGCGATTGACCATCCCTGGAATCAAAAATAAATCAATGAACTGTCCAATCCCGCCCACCCCGAGGGTCAAAAACCAGAGCGTTCCCGTGACGGGCTTCCCTAAATAGAAGCGGTGTAAACCGCAAAACCCTTTCAGGCCGCAGGCCCAAAGGAGGTAAGCGACGACAAGATTTTTGGGCTT
>JBKCES010000205.1:0-16255 GCA_046304295.1 Cyanobacteriota bacterium
GGAACAGTTCCAGTGTTTGGAAACGGCGGCGCTAGCGCCGGGGTTAACCATCGAGAGCTACGAGGTGATTTTGCAGGGTCTCTGCGGCACTTGCGCCGGGGAGTCGAGGACGCCGTGAGCGCCGTCGAGTTTCATCTCCGACCGGAGGCGGAAGCGGACCAAAAGCTCTTAAGCCTTGTCCATCCCCCGGATTGGCAAAATCCCCGACCCCAGGAACGTTACGACCTGGTGGTCATTGGCGGAGGTACAGCGGGTTTGGTGGCCGCCGCCGGCGCCGCGGGTTTAGGCATTGGTTTAAAGGTGGCACTGGTGGAGAAGGGTCTACTGGGGGGAGATTGTTTAAATTACGGTTGTGTCCCCTCCAAGGCTCTGCTTCGTTCCGCGGAAATAGTGGGGGAAATTCGTCGCGCCGCCAGTCTCGGGATTGAGATCCCCGAGTTTCAGGTCAATTTTCCAGAAGTCATGGCCCGCCTCGGTTGGATTCGCTCGGAGTTAGCGCCCCTGGATTCCGCCCAGCGCCTCAAAGATTTGGGGGTTGACGTTTTTTTCGGCGCCGCCCAGTTTACCAGTCCCCATGGTTTAACCGTGGCGGGGCAAACCTTAACCTTTAGAAAAGCCGTCATCGCCACCGGCGCCAAGGTGGCCATTCCCCCCATTCCCGGTTTAGGAGAAGTCGGTTTTCTCACCCACGAAACGGTTTTTTCCCTGACTCGTTTACCCGCTTCCCTCGGCATTATCGGCGCCGGCCCCATTGGTTGCGAACTGGCTCAGGCCTTTGCCCGTCTCGGTGCCGAAGTAACTCTTTACCAACGGGGGCCGCGCTTATTACCCAGGGAAGACCCCGAAGCTTCGGCGCTTTTGCAAGAAGTTTTTGAACAAGAAGGGATTCGTCTCTGTTTCAACGCTCGGATTGAGAAGATCGAGCAAAGTCCTGAAGGTAAAGTTATTTACTGCGACAACCAGACCCAGACCGTGGCGGAAATTTTAGTGGCCGCCGGGCGAGCGCCGAATGTCGGGGGATTAAACCTAGAGGCCGCCGGAGTTGCCTACACTCCCCAGAGTTTAACCGTTAACCCCTACCTACAAACCAGCCAACCCCACATCTACGGCGCTGGCGATGTCTGTTTAACCGAAAAATTTACCCATTCCGCCGACGCCTCCGCCCGTCTGGCGCTGAAAAACGCCTTTTTCTCTCCCCTGGGTTGGGGCCGGGGTCAATTCAGCGATTTGGTCATTCCCCATGTCACCTACACCGACCCGGAAATCGCCCAGGTGGGGGATTGCTCTCCCCAGACCCAGAGCCTTACTATTCCCTTGACCCAGGTGGATCGGGCCGCGACGGCGGGAGAAACCCAAGGCTTTGTCAAAGTCCATTACCAAAAAGGGGGACGCATTGTCGGCGCTACGGCGGCGGGATCAGTGGCGGGGGAACTGATCAGCGAGTTGACCCTCGCCATGACCCAAAACCTTTCCCTCGGGCAACTCGCCAGCGTCATCCATCCCTACCCCACCCAATCGGAAGCCATCAAAAAAGCGGCGGATGCCTACCGAAAAACCCTCCTCACCCCCGGCGCTCGACGGCTCTTAACCTGGCTCAGTCGTTGGGCCTAAACAGAGTATGAGATAATAGCCCTACCCCGGAGAGGTGGCAGAGTGGTCGAATGCGCCCGACTTGAAATCGGGTTTGGGGAAACTCAACGTGGGTTCGAATCCCACCCTCTCCGCTTGACCGTCAACTCTACTTTAGGAATAAGCCCCGCCGCATAGAGATAGACTTTGCAAACAGCCGCTAAATCTCCCCAGAGTCGCTAATCTGAATGGGGACTTTAGTTTTGCCGCTCTGGGAGCCGAGACCTTCCAGCCGTTTCAGTAGCTCTAACCCGTCGATGACCGCCCCGAAGACCACGTGCTTGCCGTCGAGCCATTCCGCCGGGGCGAAGGTGATAAAAAATTGGGAGCCGTTGGTGTTGGGGCCGGCGTTGGCCATGGACAAGAGTCCGGGGCGGTCGTGTTTTTTGAGAAAATTCTCGTCGGCGAACTTAGCGCCGTAAATAGATTCGCCGCCGGTGCCGTTGCCGCGGGTAAAATCGCCGCCCTGGGCCATAAAGCCGGGGATAATGCGATGAAAGATAGATCCTTTGTAGTGGAGCGCCTTACCGGCCTGGCCCGCACCTTTTTCCCCTGTACAGAGGGCCCGAAAATTTTCTGCGGTAATCGGGGTAACTTCGTCAAATAATTCCATGACAATCCGGCCGGCGGGTTTACCGTCAATGGCGATGTCAAAATAAACTTGGCTCATGCTAATCGCGCTCTTACAGGTGGTCAAAACACTGTGATTATACCGTCTGAGTCTCCCCCCCTTGTTTTTACTAAGCGGATTGCTCCCGACAGGGCGCCCTCCGCCCCCCTACGACTGGCGCTTACCGCCGAGGAGCGAACCCGAACCCGCCACTGTTTTCAGCGCCCGCCCCTGCCGCCGATTTTTTTGCGCCTCGACCGAGGAACAGCTCTCCAACCGGGAGATTACCTCCAGTCCCCCACCGGGGAAGTCTTAGAAATCCTCGCCCAACCGGAGTCGGTTTTGACCCTGACGGCGCCGGAGGGTTTGACCTTAACCCGCCTGGCTTACCATCTGGGGAACCGCCATGTGGCGCTGGAAATTACCCCGACCTATCTGCGTCTAGCTCCAGATCCGGTTTTGGAGAAAATGCTTCGGCAGTTTCCCGTTACCGTGACGGCGGAAATCGCCCCCTTTTGCCCGGAGGTCGGCGCCTATGGTCGGCAGGGTCATTAATTTTCAGGAAATCCATGAGTAAGACGGATGTGGGGCAATTGGGGGAAGATCTGGTGGCCCGGTGGTTAAGCGCCCAGGGCTGGCGGATTCTACACCGGCGCTGGCGGTGGCGCCTGGGGGAAATCGACCTCATCGCCCGACAGATTAACCCGGATCTCTTGGCCTTTATTGAAGTCAAGACCCGCCGTCCGGGGAATTGGGATCAGGGGGGCGTTTTAGCGGTGACGCGGCCCAAACAGCGGAAAATTATTCTCACGGCCCAGCAATTTTTAACCTGCTATCCCCAGCTGGCGACGTTGCCCTGTCGTTTTGACGTGGCGCTGGTGACGGCGGCGCCGGAGGGCCTCAGCTTGGGGGAGTATTTACCCGGCGCTTTTGAAGGCGAGGAGCTTTAGCTAAAAAATGAACGATGACGCCTTAGCTAAAGGGATCGCGGAATTTAACCGGGGCGACTTTTACGCTTGCCACGACACCCTGGAGGCGATCTGGATGCAAGCGCCGCCGGGGGAGAAGAATTTTTATCAAGGGATTTTGCAAATCGCGGTGGGCTTTTACCATCTCCAGAACGGCAACCAGCGGGGTGCCGCCATTCTGCTGGGGGAAGGGATTCGTCGTCTCGGCGCTTTTCTGCCTCACCACCGGGGTCTGGCGCTGACGCCTCTGGTAGAAGCGAGTTACAGGCTTTTGGAAACCTTACAAACGGCGCCGTCTTTCCCCCTAGAATCCTTCTGCCCGCCCCAAATTTTCTGGTTAGAAGAGTAGCCCCATGCGCATTAAACTCTGCGGTATTCGTCAACTCGACCAAGCCCAAGCTATCGCGGCACTGGGGTTTAACCTGCTAGGGTTTATCTGCGTTCCCGCGTCGCCCCGTTATCTGCCCCCGGAGGAAATCCGGGCCATTCTCCAAGCTCTACCTCCCAACCTAGACGCTTGGGGCGTCTTCGCCGGCGCTGACCTAGAAACCTTGACGGAGACAGTAACGATTGCCGGGGTAAGCGGTATCCAACTCCACGGCGCCGAACATCCCGAATTTTGCCGTCAGGTTAAGGCCCGGTTTCCCCGTTTAGAACTGATTAAGGCGCTCCGGCTCCGTTCCCCGGAAGATTTAGCCCAACTTGCCGACTACGCCCCCTGGGTGGATGGGTTTCTCTTGGATGCCTATCATCCCCAACAGTTAGGGGGTACCGGTCAAACCCTCCCCTGGGAGTGGCTCCAGGATTTTTCTCCGCCCCGGCCTTGGTTTCTCGCCGGGGGGCTGACCCCGGTCAATATTGCCCAGGCGCTGGCCCGTTTAACGCCCGACGGGCTGGATCTTTCCAGCGGGATTGAACGAGCGCCGGGGGATAAGGATTTGGAGAAAGTGACGGCGCTGAAGAAGGCGTTGTCAGACCTTCGGCTACGCTCAGAGAAAGGGAAAAAGGAAACCTAATCATTTTTCTAACCGGACGGCGTACCATTGCAGATAATGCCCCGCCTCCAGATCCAGTTCGCAATAATTATCCCGCAGATGAAGTGCCTGCTCCGCCCTTGTGCCCAGCGCCGTTACGGTTTTGGGGAAATCCGGCTGATACTTTTGTAAAACCTGAGTTAATTTGGTAGTCAACTCTTCGGCGCTGAGGATTTGTTCTTCTTGGTCAGCTTCGAGGACAACGAAATAATCATTTTGGTAATGGAGCGAGTCGGACATGGTAGGAGGGGGGTTAGAAGATGTTTGGGAAATCCCCCTACACTTCGGCGTCGCTCAGTGGGACAATCCCCCTTTGCAAGGTGCCACGCTGAGCTTGTCGAAGTGGGGACTTTGAGAAGTTTTCCCCCCTTTCTAAGGCTACCGTGTATACACAAGTGTCAGAATCCCCCCTAACCCCCCTTGGAAAGGGGGGAATCGGCCTTCAAAGTCCCCCTTGTAAAGGGGGATTTAGGGGGATAAAACCCAAAACTGAGTCTTTAACCGAGATCTGTGTACACCGTAGCTTTCTAAGGGGGGATAGAACCAGGGTTAAGACGCCGTAAAGAGACTAGAAATTAAGGCTTGATAACGGGTCGTCACCACTGGGCGCTTAATTTTTAAGGTTTGGGTCATCAAACCATTCTCCAGGGAAAAGGGTTCTAGGATAAAGCGAAAACCTTTGATTTGGTCGTCCGCCCGATAGCCGGGGCGATTTTTCACCTCCCGATTCAGCTCCGTCCGCAACAGCGCCGTCACTTCGGGATGATACAGTGCCGTCTTTTCTAAGTCCTCTAGCGGCGCTTCCGGCGCCGGGAAAGCGAGGTTTAACCCCTGGGCCTCGGCCCATTTGCCCAGCGCCTCTAGGTTGGGCACAATCAGGGCGCCCAGTGCCTTTTGATCTTGACCGACCAACATGATTTGTTCAATATAAGGACTGCGTAAACAGGCGTCCTCGATGGGCTGGGGTTCGATGTTTTCGCCGTTGCTTAAAACAATGGTGTCCTTGGCCCGCCCCGTGAGGATCAAATCTCCCGCCGGGGTTAACCAACCCAGATCGCCGCTATCAAACCAACCCTCCGGGTCAATGGCCTTGGCGGTGGCCTCCGGTTTCCGATAATAGCCCCGCATCACCTGGGGTCCCCGAATCAGGACTAAACCCTGACTTTCCGGGGGGAGCGGTTGGCGGGTTTCCGGGTCAACGATGCGAATTTCCGTTTGAGGTAAGGCTTTGCCGGAGGAGTAGCGGAGATTATGGCTTAAGGTTCTGGCGTTGGTGACCGGCGCCGTTTCCGTGAGACCGTAGCCGACTAAAACGGGAATATTGACGATTTCGTAAAAGTCGTCCAAATGCCGAGCTAGGGAGCCACCGCCGCTGATCAAGTTTTGCACCTGGCCCCCGGTGGCGGCCCGGACTTTTTGATAGACCAGTTTGTCTCCGAGAAGATGCAGGGGCGTTAACAGTAGGGCTTTGAGGCGAGCGCCGAGGCGAGTCAGGGGAGAGGCGTGGAGGTGGTTGAGGCTTAAATTTCCGGCGATACGGCGGTTGAGGATATAGGTTTCCGAAAGGTTAAAGAAAAAGCGGATCAGTTTTTGCAGGGTCGGGGAGGAGTCCCGGAACTGCTTCTGTACCCCTTCGTAGAGGGATTCCCAGAGCCGGGGCACCCCCACCATGTGGCGGGGTTGGAATTTTTTCAGGTCGTTTTTAAAGGTGCGGATACTGGTGTAAATCTGGACGCATCCCTGGGAGAGGAGGAAATATTCGGCGCTGCGCTCGTAGGAGTGCCAGGAGGGCAAAATACTGAGGACTTTATCTCCCGGCTGGGGTTGAATGATGCTGTTTAACTCCCGCACCTGATGGAGAAGATTGCCGTGGCTGAGCATCACGCCCTTGGGTTGCCCGGTGGTGCCGGAAGTATAGATTAAAGTGGCCAGGGAGTCTTCGGTATGGGGAGAAGCGCCGACGGGTTGGCTTTGCCCCTGCTCTAGGATGTCCGAATAACTGTACTGGGGATAGGGGGAATCCGGGTTCGGCGCCTCGTCGGTGAGGAGAATAATAAATTTGAGAGGAAAGTCCTGGGGATTGAGATTTAGCTTGGCTAAGGTTTTCCCGTCCTGAACTATTAAAGCGGCGCTCTCGCTGTCCTGAAGGATATAGCGCAGTTCTTCCCGCTCCGCTTGGGCCGAGCGCACCACATTCACGGCGCCGGCTAGCATGGAGCCTTGATCCGCCACGAGCCAGCGGGGGCTATTGTCTGCAAAGAGGGCGATTTTTTCGTCGGTTTCTAACCCTAAACTTCTCAGACCCCCGGCAAAATGTTGAAAGTTTTGCCAGAGTTGACCATAACTCCACTCCACCGGCGGCTGACTGTGGGGATCCTGGAGCGCCGTTAAGTCCGGGTAACGAGCGCTGACAAGGGCCCAGACGGCCGGTAAATTGGGAACCTTGGCGTAGTCGATCAGGGCGGTCATGGCAAGGCGAGGGAGAATAAACTTAAACCGTAGTATAGGGCGGGAATTTAATAAATGCTCAAGCAGGGCGTGACAGTTTACACTCAGACCCCCGGCGCCGAGGCTTGGTTAGGGCGTTACCATCGGCGCCGGCCCCATTTTTGTTGCCTCCTCGGCTTTACGGCCACGGGTTTAATCGAAGGCATCTCCGCGGCGGGGAAAACGCCCCAGGATCGGCGTTATACGGCGCTGGCGGACGCGGAGTTTTTAATTAACGGTCCCCAACCCCGGCCCTGCTATCCCCTGCCGCCTTTAATTTCCGGGGTCTCCCCCGCAGTTATCGCCCGGGCCTTAGTTCAAGCCTTAGAGATTCCCGTCACGTTATTTAATACCGGGCTACCGGAAGCGCCGAATGTTCCCGCCATCGATCTAGGCGGGCAACCGGCGGCTTGTCTGTCCACCGGCCAAGCTCTACCCTTGGACATTGTTAAACACTTATGGAATCAGGGTTTGGTCTGGGGAGAGCACCTAGCCCAGCCCGAGAGTTACCTGATCCTGAGCGAATGCGTCGTCGGCGGCACCACGACGGCGTTGGCTTTACTGACCGCCCTAGGGATTGACGCCCAGGAGAAAGTCAATAGCAGTCATCCCCAATGCAACCACGACCAAAAATGGCGTTTAGTTCAGGAGGGTTTAAGTCAGGCGCCGGACTTGAGTTCCCCCTTTCACTGTCTGGCGGCGCTGGGAGATCCGATGCAAATCGCTGCGGCGGGAATGGCTCTCGGCGCCGCGGGTCGGGGCGGGGTTCTGTTGGCCGGGGGCACCCAGATGTTGGCGGTTTACGCGCTGATGAGGGCGCTGGCTCAGGAATTCGGGTTAACCCCGGATTGGGGACAAATCGCGGTGGGCGCCACGCCCTGGGTCGTTAAAGATCCCACGGGGGACACGGTGGGATTAGCTCAGTTAGTGGGGCCGGTTCCCCTCCTGGCGGCGCCTTTAAATTTTGCCCATTCCTCCTACCCCCAACTGCGGGTCTATGAACAGGGCTTTGTCAAAGAAGGCGTCGGCGCTGGGGGGTTGGCCGTGGCGGCGGCGCTGTACCGGGATTGGGGGCCGACAGAGATTCAAGACGCGGTGGAGGCGCTGTTGGACAGTTATCAGTGAGCAGTTAGCAGTTATCAGGTGCTGAATTCCCCTCCTGTGGAGGGGTGCCCCGAAGGGGCGGGGTGGTCAAGCCCCGGTTATTCAGTGTCTTGCCCGGAGGGGATTCGAAGGAGCTCCCCCTAAATCCCCCTTTACAAGGGGGACTTTGAAGCCAGTTCCCCCCTTTTCAAGGGGGGTTAGGGGGGATCTCGACAGTCAAGCGCCGGTCATCACTGATTTTTAGGGGATTAGTAACTTAATCTTGTGACTTAGGTTTGGAACCTAAAATTGGGGTCCTAATTCCTAGGATTAAGTATTCGACGCCTCAATTTTCTAGGCCAATTTCCTAGCATCTGCTAAATTGAAGGCCATTTTCAGCGCCCCTTATTTGCGTTTAATCAGTTAACAACAATGAAAAAAGCTTACATTGCCGAGTTTCTCGGCACCTTCTGGCTAGTGCTGGGGGGTTGCGGTAGCGCCGTCTTTGCGGCGGTGGTCGGCGTCCCTGGCGGTACGGACACCAATCCCCTGGGTCTTGGTTTCCTAGGGGTTTCTCTGGCCTTCGGGTTAACGGTGCTCACCGGCGCTTATGCCTTTGGCCACATTTCCGGGGGACACTTTAACCCGGCGGTCTCCTTTGGTTTATTTATGGGCAAACGCTTTCCCGGTAACGAACTTCTGCCCTATATCATCGCCCAGGTGGTGGGCGCTACGGTCGCGGCCCTACTGATTTGGCTGATCCTCCAAGGCTCCCCCGCCGCCATTATCGAAGGGGTCTTCAAAGGAGGAAATCCCTTGGCCACCAACGGTTTTGGCGACCATTCTCCCAGTGGTTTTAACCTCGTTTCCGCCTTCATTGCCGAAGTGGTTCTCACCTTCGTCTTCCTGCTGATCATCCTCGGCTCCACCGATAAACGGGCCCCCGCCGGTTTTGCTCCGGTGCCCATCGGTTTAGGTTTAACGCTGATTCACTTGATCAGCATCCCCATCACCAACACCTCCGTCAACCCCGCCCGGAGCACCGGCGTGGCACTCTTCTGCGGCAACCCGGCGCTGTTGGGGCAACTGCCCATTTTCTGGATCGCTCCCATCCTCGGCGCCGTGGCGGCCGGATATGTTTACAACAGCTTCCTGGAAGAGCCGACTCGCCTCGATGCAAACTATGACGTTTAGTCAAAGCGTTAGCTTCTCCTAGAGCGCGTTCCGATCTCGGAAAGATTGACCACCCCGCTCCTCCCTAGGAGGGGAATCAGAGCGGGCCTAGCCTAACGGGGTGGTTCTCTTTTCGGGCATAGTCCACGGCGGATGTAACCCCTCAAGCGGGAGTGACTTACTACCATTACCGGCATCACGGGCACCGATAGTCTTGACGTTCTCACTTATACGATCGTAGGTTTTAACCCAGACGAGGGTAACAAAACATTTCAGTAGAACGGTACACCATCTTCGCCACTTAATTTTGAATGCTAGCGGAATTGCCTTCAACGTCGATAGCGGCAATTACGTTATCGTCTATTCTGCGCTAGGTGAGTACAACAGAGAAGGAGCCACCCCAACGCCGTTTTACCTCAGTTTATGACCTGGTTTTATCCAGGTGGGCATTCTGGCTTTGCGCTTTCGTTTCCGAATACAAGTTCGGTTTACTGCCGCACAAAAAAATGTCAGGACACCCTGTTTTTTCAAGCATAGATCAAAAAACGTTATTGGCAGTCACCAACGTTAGAGCAGGCTCCTATGGCTATAATAACCCAACCGCCGAGTTCGGTCTAGGGAGTTTTTTGTATTGACGGCGCCGGGCCAATAGTCAGCAAATCTTTACAGCGCCTCGATCTTTAAAGAGTTATTAACCCCCGTTCCAGAACTCTCCGCTAAGGTGGAGGCACCCGCTGTCGAACCGCTCAAGCTGGCGACAGTCTCTTTCCCGATTTGGAGTCCCCTCAACCCTATGCTGAAAATTGGAATCAACGGTTTTGGCCGTATCGGCCGTTTGGTGGCTCGCATCGCCATGGAGCACCCGGAAGTGCAATTGGTGGGCGTTAACGATTTAGTCCCCGCCGATAACCTGGCCTATCTCTTCAAATACGATTCGACCCACGGAGCGTATTCGGGAGCGGTGAGCGCCCTAGAGAACGCCATTGAGATTGACGGTCTGACCGTCCCCTGCCTAGCCCAACGGGAGCCGGAAAAATTGCCCTGGGGCGACCTTGGCGCCGATTACGTGGTGGAGTCCACGGGCCGCTTCACCACCTTCGCCACCGCCGAAAGCCATCTCAAAGCCGGCGCTAAGCGGGTGATTATTTCCGCGCCGAGCAAAGACCCCGATAAAATCCCGACCTTTGTCGTGGGGGTCAACGAAGGGCTATTCAAGCCGGAAACCGACGTCATTGTTTCCAACGCCAGTTGCACCACCAACTGTCTAGCGCCGGTGGCCAAGGTGATTGACGACAACTTCGGCCTAGCGGAAGGGCTGATGACCACGGTTCACGCCATGACCGCCACCCAGCCCACTGTGGACGGTCCCAGCCAAAAAGACCTGCGGGGCGGTCGGGGAGCGTCCCAAAATATTATTCCCTCCTCCACCGGCGCCGCTAAGGCGGTAGGTCTGGTGTTGCCCCAACTTAAAGGGAAACTCACCGGCATGGCTTTCCGGGTGCCGACCCCCGACGTGTCCGCGGTGGATCTGACCTTTAAAACCGCTAAAGCCACCTCTTACAAAGAAATTTGCGCCGCCATGCAGGCCGCCGCAGAGGGAGAACTCAAAGGCGTCCTCGGCTATACCGACGAGCCGGTGGTCTCCATGGACTTTCGCACCGATTCCCGCTCCAGCATTTTTGACGCCGGCGCCGGCATTGGCTTGAATGACCATTTCTTTAAAGTGGTGGCCTGGTACGACAACGAATGGGGCTATTCCTGTCGGGTAATTGACCTGATGTTAGGCATGGCCAAGAAAGAAGGGCTATTCTAACCTTAACCCCGGATCATCGTAAGCCAGCGCCGGGGATGTCCTGAGTCCCGCCGGCCGCTGGCTCCTTCTTCAAGCCGGCGCCGAGATTGAGGTTAGCCAATGCGTCCGGAAATGTATTCCTGGGTTTGCTGTTGGGCCGGTTGCTCAAAGACCTGGGCAGTGGAGCCAAATTCCACCAGTTCTCCCAGGTACATAAAGGCGGTGTAGTCGGAGATCCGCGCCGCCTGTTGCATACTGTGGGTCACGATCAAGATGGTGACTTTTTGCTTTAGTTCCCGGATCAGATCCTCAATGCTAGAGGTGGCGATGGGATCCAGCGCCGAGGTGGGTTCGTCGAAGAGGACGATCTCCGGATCCGCCACTAGGGCCCGAGCGATACAGAGGCGCTGTTGTTGACCCCCGGAGAGATTGTTGGCCAGATCGTTGAGGCGGTCTTTAACTTCGTCCCAAAGGGCGGCGCCCCGCAGGGCTTTTTCCACTTTTTCATCCAGAACGGCGCTGGGTTGTTTGCCCTTGACCCGCAGACCGTAGGCCACGTTTTCATAGATGGATTTGGGGAAGGGGTTGGGTTTTTGGAAGACCATACTGATGCGCATTCGCACCTCGATGGGGTCAACCTTACGGCTGAGGATATTCACGCCGTCTAGATAAAGCTCCCCTTGATAACGGTTGCCGGGATAGAGGTCGTGCATCCGATTAAAGCACCGCAGGAGGGTAGTCTTACCGCACCCGGAGGGACCGATGAGGGAGGTGACTTGGTTTTCAAAAACCTGGAGATTAATATCTTTCAGGGACTGCACCGTGCCCCCGTAGAAAAAATTCAGTTGGTTCGTCTCGGCCTTGATCTCCGGTGTCCAACTGGTTTTAGGGGTACTGGAAACGGATTGAGGGTTCACCATGAGATTCCTTTACGAAAACGATAACGAAGATAGATAGCGATGGCGTTCATGCCTAGGGTCATGACAATCAGGACTGTCCCGGCCGCCGCGGCGTTGACTTCAAATTCCGGCTCTGGGCGAGAAACCCAGTTAAACATCTGAATCGGCATGACGGTAAACGGCGCCGAAAGCCAAGTAAAAAGATTTTTGGGGAAGTCCTGAAAGGGGGAGTCGGGCAAAAAGGCGATGAAGGTCAGGGCGCCGATGGTAATCACCGGCGCCGTTTCCCCAATGGCTCGGGAAAGGCCGATAATCACCCCGGTCAGGATACTGCCGCTGGAGTAGGGGAGGATGTGGTCCCAAATCATCTGCCATTTGGTGGCACCGAGGGCGTAGGCGGCTTCCCGCAGGCTAGAGGGGATGGCTCGGAGGGATTCCCGGGTGGTGACAATCACCACGGGCAAAATCAACAGCGCCAGGGTTAACCCCGCCGCCGCCACGCTTTGTCCCAATTGGAACTGATAAACAAATAAACCCAACGCCAGCAAACCGTAAACAATGGAGGGCACCCCCGCTAGGTTGGTGACATTAATTTCAATCAGATCCGCTAACCAATCCCGACGGGAATATTCTTCGAGGTAAATGCCGGAGGCAATGCCGATGGGCACGGCGATGACGGCGGTCACCAACATGACCAAGGCGCTCCCCACCCAAGCGGAAAGAATGCCCGCCTCTTCCGGGTTGCGGCTGGGAAAACTGAGGAAAAAGGCTGGCGTGATCCGGGGAATACCGGTGCGGGCCATTTCCAACACCAGCGCCGCTAGGATTAAGACAGAGACCAGGACGATCAGGAGGCCCGCCACTGCGAAAATCTGACTAACGCGGTTCCGAACCTGAATATTGGCCCGGAGGTCTGATAAAACGTGGGGATCGTAGGGGGTTGCGGCCATAAGCGACTCTGAATAAACTTTTTCTCGTTTCTCTAAATTTCAGGAGATTAATAGACTTCCCGATAGCGTTTCGCTAGGAAATGACCCACCACATTTAACGCCAAGGTCATCAACACCAGGGTTAACCCCGCTACAAAAATGGTTTGGTAAGCGATACTGCCGTGGGGAAGATCGCCCAAGCTCACCTGCACAATATAGGCGGTAATGGTGGCGGCCTCGTTCAGGGGGTTAAAAGTCAAATTGGGCTGAAGACCCGAGGCGATGGCCACAATCATGGTTTCCCCCACTGCCCGAGAGGCGCCGAGGATATAGGCGGCGATAATCCCGGAAATTGCCGCGGGAAACACCACCTTCAGCGCCGTTTGCAACCGAGTGGCACCCATGGCGTAGGAGCCTTCCTTGAGGGCAATGGGCACGGCCCGCATGGCGTCTTCGCTGATGGAACTCACCAGGGGAATAATCATCAAGCCCATCACCAAACCGGCGCTGAGCATATTAAACCCCGGCAAATCCGGGAGAACCACCTGCAGCGCCGGAGTCACAAATAAAAGGGCGAAATAACCATAGACCACCGTGGGAATGGCCGCCAATAGCTCCAGCGCCGGTTTAACGGACTCCCGCAGTCGGGCGTCGGCGTATTCGCTGAGGTAGATGGCCACAATCGTCCCGAAGGGAATAGCGATGGTCAGCGCCACCACCGTGGTCACCAAGGTGCCCGACAACAAGGGCATAATCCCGTACTTAGGATCTTCAAATAAAGGCGACCATTCCGTTTCCGTGAAAAATTCCCAGAGGGAAACTTTTTGGAAAAACTGCCAAGATTCTTCCACCAAAATGAATAAAATGGCGATGGTGGTCAGCACCGAGGTCAGCGCCGCTAAAAAAAGAACGCCCGTAATCAGGCGCTCGCGCCAAGTCCTAATGACCTTGGGGGAGAGATAATCGGCTTTTTCTAACGCGGGGGGGCGATTCGCCATAGTGTTAGGAATTTATAGGTAAGAATAGGATTTTGATTAATTTGATTAAGCTGATATTGGCCCAGCGCTGATGGTCGCGAGAGGGCTGAGATAACTGCGAGGGCTGAGCGTAGCCGAAGCCCTCGCTTTTGCCGTTCCCTTCGGCTACGCTCAGGGAACGGAATGCTCAGGGAACGGGGAGGTGAGAGTTGGGAATCTAGTCTTTGGATTCCAGTTTGAGCAACTCGTTGATGCTGATGCCAACGGTGTCTTGGCCTACAAAGACGCTACCGAACCTGTTTTTATTAAAGTGGCCCATGGCGGTGGTGTAGGCGGAAGCGGGCAGGGGCACATATTTCACTTCCTTGACCAACCGGGGCGCGTTCTTCATATAGAACTCGACGAACTGCTTCACTTCGGGGCGATTTTTGGCTTTATCGCTCACATAGATGAAGATAGGACGGGAAAGAGGGACGTAGGTGTTGTTGGTGACGGTTTGGAGGGAGGGCAGAACCGGTTTGCCTTTGTGAACAATGGGAACGGCTTTCACCCGATTTTTGTTGGCTTCGTAGTAGGCGTAGCCAAAATAGCCGATGGCGTTTTTATCCCGGCTAATGCCTTGGATCAAGACGTTGTCGTCTTCGCTGGGGGTGAAGTCCTTGCGGCTAGATTTGGATTTCCCCATAATGGCTTCGGTGAAATAGTCAAAGGTTCCCGAATCGGCGCCGGGGGCGTAGAGTTTCAGGGGCGCGTTGGGGAATTTGGGATCAATCTGGTTCCAGTTAGTGATTTTGCCCTGAGCGGCGGGTTCCCACATTTTTTTCAGTTGCTCCGGGGTCAAGCTCTTAACCCAAGTATTTTTGGGGTTAACCACCACGGTGAGAGCGTCGAAGGCCACGGGCATTTCCACGAAACGAATGCCTTTCTTTTTGCAAGCTTCCCGCTCGGAGGCACTGATGGGGCGGGAGGCGTTGGAAATATCGGTATCACCGGCGCAGAATTTCTTGAACCCGCCGCCGGTGCCGGAAATACCGACAGTTACCCTAGCTTTGCCTTTTTGGGCTTTTTGAAATTCTTCCGCCACCGCCTCGGTGATGGGGTAAACCGTGCTGGAGCCGTCGATCTTAACGGTGGGCACCCCCTGGGAATGGACGGGGATTTGGGTCAAGGTAAAGGCGCCTGCGGCGGCGACAGCCGCGAATGCGGTCGCGTTTTTGAGGGCGCCGGGCCCGAAGAAAGACCGAAAAGGACTGTTTAACATAACTCGATGGTTCCCTAAAAGCGATAACTGGATTTCAGGCCCCATCATGGCAAGGGAAGGCGAGGAACTGGTTTAAGAAAAGGTAAATTTTTGGTTAAGAGGAGCGGGGACTCTGGAACTGAGACAGCGCCCATTTAGCGGTTTCCTGAACTTCTTCGTCTTGGTCGTAGGTGGCGTCCGTCAGCAGTTGGCTAATTTGGGAGAGGACGTCGTAGAGACGGCTTAAATCCCGGACGGCGTTTTTGCGCACCTGGGGATTGAGATCTTGCAAAGACAAGGCCAGAGCTTGATTCATCGGTTTGAGGGTGCGGCCGCTGATTTGGGACAGCGCCTCCAAAATTAAACTGCGCTCCTGGGGGTCGCTCTCGGCCATCAAATCCACCAGGGGTTTGACCGCTCGGGAATCCCCCTTGCGGGCCAGATCCCAGATCACTTTTTTCCGGCGCCGGGGGTCGTTGAGTCCTTGGATTTGTAAGTCCAGCCCTTCGTCTTCCGGGAAATTGGGCGCAAAGGCCGGAGCGACGATCTCTCCTTCGCTGACATCGCCGGGGGAGAGGATTTGGGCTTGGCCAAAATCCTGAACGGGGTAGGGTAAAGCGGGATTAACGGCGGTATTGCCTGTAACGCCCCGGTCCCGCAAATTATCCTGAAGGGGTTGGAACTGTTGCCGGCGCTCTAGCACTTCTTCGAGGAAATCCTGTTGGGAGCGGTGCAGGTTCCAGAAAAAAAGACCCAAGGCGCCCATGGCGGCGACAGGGAGTAGAGGAACTACCCACCACCAAGCTGGCAGTTTTTGTTGCCGGAGGGTTTCGTAGGTTTCCACATTAAAAATGGCCTGCCGGGCGTAGATGTCCTGGGGGCGGATCAGTTGGGCCGCCCGAAAATGTTCTAGGGCTTCGGCGTAGTCCCGGGCCTGGGCCGCCGCATAGCCCGCTTGCATGGCCAAATCGTATTGCAGGGTTCCTTCCGTGGGGGACGACTCCGCTGGTGCCAAGGTTGGCAGAGGCGAGGCCGGGATTTGGGCCTCCGCCGGCGCCAAGCTCCCAACGCTTCCCCAGAGGAGGCTAACGGACAGCGCCGAAATCAGGGAGAGGGATTTAGCAACCATAGGCGGGAAGGCAGAGACTCTAAGGTAGTTTAACGGGTTTTGGCGCTAGGGACGGGTCACCGGCGCCGCCCGCCAGTCTCGCCCCTCCACCAGGGTATGAACTTGCCAATCGGGGCGGCTTTGGGGATAGTCCTGACGGTAATGCCCCCCCCGACTTTCGGGACGAAACAGAGCGCTTTTCAGGATTAAGCAGGCAATGTCCAACAAATTCCCCGCCTCCGCCCATTGGACAACGTCGGCGCTCTTCGATAACTGGACGGTTTCGCCGGGGTTTAGTTGCCCCAATTGCCGACTGAGGGCTAAAT
>JBKCES010000206.1:0-8416 GCA_046304295.1 Cyanobacteriota bacterium
GCTACGGTGTACACAGATCTCGGTTAAAGACTCAGTTTTGGGTTTGATCCCCCTAAATCCCCCTTTACAAGGGGGACTTTGAGAAGTTTTCCCCCCTTTCCAAGGGGGGTTAGGGGGGATCGTGACACTTGTGTGTACACGGTAGCTTTACAAGGGGGGGAGATAATCGTTGGATTGCATTCACTCCCCATTTAGGTCTGCTATAGCAGTCACAAGTGAGTTGTAAAATTTTAAATCCCCGAACTCTTACGAGCAAAGGCTTTGAGCAGAGGGACAATTTACAACCTCGATGTGACCGCTATATATACCGGAATCCCATTGTGACTTTTCGTGATTAATTTGTCCAGTTTTAGGCGCACTTTTAGGAATTTTTATAGAAGTTCAATCAGTGATCTTTAAATATATATTTTCGCAATTTTTTGAAAAGCATGTAGACTATCTCTCTCTTGGCCGCGCTCTCCTTGATTAACGCTCAGGAAAAGGCCCAAGGTTTCCCTGTTGGAAAAATTTCTTTACAATCAAGTTACCGACACGCCCTAATTCGCCGTTAACCTATCTCAACCTATGCAACTGACTGATTCTCCCCCCGCCGCCGGCGCCGATTGGACTTGGCAAGGGCATTCCATCCATTACACCCAGGCGGGCCAGCCCCGTCCCGGTCGTCCAGCCTTACTGCTCGTGCACGGTTTCGGTGCCTCTACGGATCATTGGCGTAAAACCATCGCCGGTCTTCAGGGAGAGTTTTCGGTCTGGGCCATTGACTTACTTGGCTTTGGCCGCTCTAGCAAACCGAATTTGGCCTATAGCGGCGATCTCTGGCGCCGACTTTTGAGGGCTTTTATCGTGGTGGTCATGGGCTAAAAAACATTTTTTGCCGGAATTTCCCTGGGGGGCTACGGGGTGCTCTGCGTGGGCGCCGACGCGCCGGACTGGGTCGCCGGGGTGATCCTCCTCAACAGCGCCGGCCCCTTTAGCGACCAACTGCACCCCAAGCAACCCCAAGGAATCCAGAAACTTTTCCAAACCGTTCTCCGGCAACCCTGGGCCAGTTCTCTCCTCTTTCAATTTGTCCGGCGCCGGAGCAATATCCGCAAAACCCTCCTTAAGGTTTATGTCAACCCGGAAGCCGTGACCGAGCAATTAGTAGAGGAGATTTACCGTCCCTCCTGCGACCCCGGCGCCGCAGAGGTCTTCGCCTCGGTCTTCAAAACGCCCCAGGGGGAGGCGGTAGATCACCTGCTGGCCCGCCTCCAAGTCCCCCTCCTGACCCTCTGGGGAGAAGGAGACCCCTGGATGAAAGTCCGAGAACGGGGCGCCAAATTTCGCCAACACTATCCCCAACTACAAGAGCATTACCTCGACTCCGGCCACTGTCCTCACGACGACACCCCGGAACTGGTCAATGATTTGATCCGGCAGTGGGCCTTGGCGTTAACCTAACCCGGGGATTGCACCCGCGCCACCACTAGGGTCATATCGTCCTGGGGATGACCCCGGGAGCCGCGGAAGGTCTGCACCTGCTCAAAAATATAGTTCAGAATCCCCTCGGCGGTGTCGTAGGTTAAACAGGCCTCCCGAAAGGCGCGATGGAGGTTGCCCTCGTCGAAGCGCTCTCCCCCGGTGTTGACCGCCTCCGTCAGACCGTCAGTGTAATAGAGCACCACGTCCTGGGGAGACAGAGAAACCCGGTCTTCCCGGTATTGGGAATCCGCCTCTAGCCCAATTAAGGCCCCCTCCGTGTCAAGAAGGGCAATCTCCCGCTGGCTAAAGCGCCACCAGAGGGGCGGATTGTGGGCTGCGTTGCTAAAGGACAGAGTGGAGGCGGCGGGGTCGTACTCGGAATAGAAGAGGGTGACAAAGCGGTGGGAGTTATCCAAGTCCGCAAACATAACCCGATTCAGATGCCCCAAGACCTGGGCGGGGCTGTGACGATTGAGCACTTCCGCCCGGAGCATACCCCGGGTCATGGTCATAATTAAACCTGCGGGCACCCCCTTGCCCATGACGTCGCCAATGACGATACTCCAGGGCACCCCGGGTTGATTGTCTTCCGTCCAGTCCCCCAACTGGTCGTAGTTGGTGGGAATAAAATCGTAATAGTCTCCCCCTACTAAATTGGCCGTCTGACACCGAGCGGCAATCTCCAAACCCCGGATTTGGGGACAGCGCCGGGGGAGGAGTTGGTTTTGGATTTCCGAGGCGATTTCCAGTTCCTTGTCCTGGCGCTCCCGGGAGCGGAGTTCTAGAGTCAATTCGCTATTGGCGATGGCCACCGAGGTCTGATCCGCCACCAGTTGCAGAAGCTTGCGGCGGGTTTGCGTCCAGAGATACTGTCTATCTTCGCTGAAAATATAAATCCGTCCCAGTTCTTCGTTTTTCACTAAAATCGGGGTGCTATAGAGCCGCACCATGGGTCTGGGATCCGTATCCCCTAGGGCCCGGCGTATTTTTTCCTCCAAATTGCGGGACCCCTGGGCAAAGGCGAGGGGATCGGCGCTGTTGAGGGCTTGGATCACCGAGTCCATCACCTGTCGAATATTTTGGGTCAAGCGCCGGTCTCGGCCATAAATTTGCTCTAAAGCGATTTTGCCTTCTGATTTAAAGAGGATTAAGGCACTGCCGTCGGCGCCGGTCATCCGAGTGGCCATAAAGGGCGCTAATTCGAGAAATTGATTGAGGTTATTAAAGCTCCTGAGGGCGAACCCGAGGGAACTGAGCATATCCTGAACCTTATGTTGTTCTCGATGGAGAGAAGCCACCAATTCTTTGAGGGCAAGAACAGGGGAATTTTGCGGGGGAGAATAGGGCGGCGCTGGCACAACTATCATCTAAACAAAGAGAGGTTTCAGGGCGTTGAAGGCGGAAAACGATCGCGGAGAAAAACTGGGAGACTCGATGAGCCATTGCCGTCGGGATCAGGGGCGTCGCTCCCTTGGCGTTCCTTGGCTGGCCCTAATCTCAGCCTCAACTGATCCACCCTAGGTAAATAGCTAGGTTAGCTTAGCCTAAATTCCCCGGATTGCCAAGGCGTTGCCGGCGCTTTTACCGGAAATTTCGCCAGAAAGTTCGCGGCGAACCTCCCTAGACTGGTCTGATCCGCTCAAGGACTAGGGAGTATCCCCGGCGCCGTCAACGGAAGCCCAACATTTTTCGTTACACTAGAACCCGTTTCCAAGCCGGTTTTTACTTCTCTTTATGCAAACCCTTCCCCATCCAGACCTTGGGACAACGACGACCCCTGGCAACCTCATTCGTCTGGATTCCATTTCCAAAATCTACGGCGCCGGGGAAGCTACGGTGCAGGCTTTAAATAATGTCCATCTAACCGTTGCCCGGGGAAGCTACTGCGCCATTATGGGCGCCTCCGGCTCGGGGAAATCCACCTTGATGAATATTATCGGCTGTTTGGATCAGCCCACCCTAGGGCATTACTTTTTAGACGACATCGATGTCTCTAGTCTGGAGGAAGGGGCGCTGGCCCAGATTCGCAATCAAAAAATCGGCTTTGTCTTCCAGCAATTTTACCTCCTCCCCCAAATGAGCGCCCTGGAAAACGTCATGCTTCCCATGATCTATGGCGGCGTCCCTCCCCAGGAACGGCGCCGGCGAGCGGAGGCGGCCCTGGAGCGCGTCGGGCTAGCTCATCGGCTCCAGAATCGACCCAACCAACTCTCCGGCGGACAACAGCAACGGGTGGCCATCGCCCGGGCCATCGTCAATCGCCCCCTGCTTTTACTGGCGGACGAACCCACCGGCGCCCTGGATTCCCACACCACCGAGGAAGTCCTAGAAATTTTCCAATCCCTCCACCAAACCGGTATTACCATCGTCGTCGTGACCCACGAAGGGGACGTGGCCCAGCATACGGAGCGGGTGATTACCTTCCAGGACGGCAAGATTAAACAAGACGCTCCCGTTCGGCGCTAATCCTGACATTTTAGGGGGAGCAAAATTTGCTAATCTTAAGCCTAAAAAAGCTGGGACGGTAGTGACGATGATTGAGGCAGACTCGGAAATTCGACGCCTGACGGAGTTGATGCCGGCTTCGGGGCGAATGCTGACTAAAATTGTCAGCCGACCCAAGCAAAGCCGGGTAATTACTAGCCAGTTTCCCCAACCCTGGCGCCGGGGCGACCGTCTGGTGGAGATTAATTTTGACCTCTGGTCGGCGCTGTCCCAGGGACAACGGGATCTGCTACTCCTGAGCGAAGTGGGCCGGCTGGTTAATATTCGTTGGTTTAAGCCGGATCTCTACCAAGGCTTGACCCTGGCGGGAAGCGCCGGAGTCTTACTGCAACTCTGGCAAAAAGATCCGGTGGGGGTAGCGGTGGCGGGTAGTTTAACGGCACTGGCGGCCCGGCAAATTTGGCAGTCTTACCAGAGTCAAGAACGAGAGATCGACGCCGATAACGCGGCGCTGAAGGTGGCCGGGCGCCGGGGCTACGACCAAGGGGAAGCCGCGCAGTATTTATTATCGGGTATCGAAAAAGCGGCGCGCCTAGAAAATCGTCCTAGCTTAAATTTCAACGAATTAATGCGATGCCAAAATTTACGGGCTATTCTTCAAAATCAAGCCTACAGTCCAGCATCGTAAGCTCATACTATCCAAGATGCGCTCATTGTTTCTGGTTCATGGCTTGGAATTAAGGGTCACCCTCTTTGAGAACCGGCCGGGGCAAAGCGAATCTTTGTCGCCAATTCTCCCCGAAGACGAGCCAGCGCCGAACCTTCGTCGAGGGAGCGTAAAATCTCCTTCACCGTCTGCTTCGGCCCCTCCGGCCCCCAAACGGCGCCCTGGGCCAAATAGGTTTTGGCGATCTGCCCAATAGCGTAGCTCGAAACCCCCGCCACGCTCCCCTGGGTCAGGGCCACGGCGCTGTAGGGGGCGAGGGTTAGGCCCCCGGTGACGGGAACGGTTAAGCCCAACACACCTTTGAGGGAACTGAGGCCGAAACTGGCTAAAAATTCGCTGGCGCCGACGCCCCCCATACTGAGACCAATTTGCCGCAGGAGAGCAACGGCGGCGGGCTGAGTTAAGGGCAGTTCGTAGAGACGAGCGAGGGAGAGAATCAGGGCGACGTCAATGACTGCGCCGGAGAAGAGATCCAGCGCCGTGACAGGATTGAGGGCCACCGCCGCGGCTTTGACCAACATGGCTTTTTGAATCATCTCGTCGGCCAGGCGCCCTCGCAGAGCCACTTTCCGGGCCACCACCGCCATATTAATTTGGTCGGCGCCTAGGAGGGCGTTGAGGGCCACGAGGGATTTACCTTCCCGTTCTAAAAGCTCAAAAATACGCAAGCGCAGGGGCGCGATTTGGGGATCTCCCCGGTAAACCCGGCGCTGGAGTTGCCCGTCGGCGCTTTGTCGCGCCTCAGTAATTAAAGGGTTGGCAGAGATTAAGACAATTTCTTCTGGGGACAACAGGTCTTTAACCCGCTCGTCCCGGATTTTTTCGTAAATCGCCTGACGATCCCCCGGGGGATACTGGTCGATTTTATTAATCGCCAACACCATGGGTTTCCCCGCTTGGCGCAGTTGGGAGAGAGCGTCGTATTCCAGTTGACAGAGGTCCCCCGCTGCGATGAAGAGAATTAAATCCGCCGCTTCGGCGGCGCGTTGGGCTAAGCGGGCCCGTTCCTCCCCCGCCACTTCGTCTAACCCCGGCGTGTCCCATAACTGCACTTCTCCCTGGCCCCAACCGGAGAGAATCTGGGTCGGCGCCGCCCAAGTGGTTGCGCCCAGGGTTTGGGTAACCCCATGGATCGGCCCCGTCTCAAAAGCGGTCGTCCCCGCCAGGGCGTTGAGGGTGGAGGACTTACCCCGTCCCACCAGCCCAAAGGCGGCGATATGCAGACGGGTTTGCTCCAATTTTTCCAGTAGTTGGGAAAGACGCTCCAGATCCGCTTCCAACCCTAGGCGCTCCCTCGGACTCAGGGCGCTGGCCTGTAACACCCGCCGCAAACTGCGTTGAGCCTGTTGGTAATTTAGCTCCTGTTGGATAGTATTAAAGGCGTCTAGCGCCTGATCCAGGGAGTCGCTCATGGAAAGTCTAACCTCTGGGGATCAACCCCCGCCACAGTGGGTCGCCAGTAGGTGCTCCAGTTGTGCTACCGACCCCCTAGGAGACAGACGGGGCAGAATCTTTTCCCCCTGGGGCGAGCGCCAACAGAGAACAGGAATCTCATATTCCCAGGCGGCGAGCCAATCAGCCCGGGCGGTAATGTCGCGGATTTCCAGATCCAGGGTAAAGTCCCGAACCTGGGCTAGCTTCTCCGCAAGGGCTTCGCAGAGGTGACAACCAGGTTTGCTGTAAAGAATCAAGGCGAGGGGAGGGGGAAAATCAGGGGTCATAACCAGAAATTGTAACAATTTATGAGGGAGCGGGTTTCTGGAGCGGGAAAGTTATCTAGACTGAAAAAAGACCCCTCTCTCCCTTTAGCGGTTCTCTAAACGATAGGGCTAACCGGCTTCCCGAATCTCCCTCTGTTGGGGTCGCCAAAGCCGTTTCCTTTGATAAGCCCCATCCACGAGATCTAGCACTAACCCACCCCTAACTCCTCCGAGGGAGGGGAACCGGAAACTTCGGATTTCAGGTTAGGTGGGGTTTCGCTGATATCTGAATCACTGAAATCTGAAATCTGTCCATTACTCCTCGCCTTTGGCGTCTTCAATGCCATGACTAAACTCTCTACCCTTTGCCTAACGGCGTTTACTCTGGTCGCCTTCGCCCTACCCCTCGGCGCCGAGCCGGCCCCCAGTTTTGAAGACAGCGCTGTAAACAGTTTACCCCTCTCCGAAGGTTCCGCCCAGGATCTCCAGGGCACCCTGGCCAAGGACGCCTCCCTCTGGTTGGGGGGTGTGGGCGGCGGCGACGAGCTGACGGAGGACGAGGTTAACGTTTACCAAATCCATCAATCCGAGGCGGAAGACGGCGCCGCGAAGAACTTTCTCACCGACGGTGCCCGTCCCGGCGCTCCCCTAGGACGGTTTTAGTCCATGGCCCCCGCCGGTCCGATTGCGCTGAACGAAGTCGATCTCCTCTGGACGTTAGGTTTACTCGCCTTCACGGTTGCCCTAGCAACCTGGCAACGCCTAGGACTAAGCGGGCAAATGCTCTGGGCGGGGTTTCGGGCCATTGTCCAACTGTTAGTGGTCGGCGCGAGTTTAACCCTGGTTTTTACCCTAGACAACCCCTGGGCCGTGGCGCTGGTGTTGGCCGTGATGTCCGTCATCGCCGCGGTAGTGGCCCGGAATCGGATGCAGATTCCCGGACAGAAGGGACTGTGGATTTGGGGCGCCATTACCTTCAGCGCCGCGCTGACTCTGGTCTATAGTTTAGGGCTAATTATTCAGCCGCCGGTGTGGTACTCGCCCCAGTATTTAATTCCCCTAGCGGGGATGGTTCTGGGCAACGCCATGAACAGCGCAACCCTAGCGGGAGAGCGCCTAGGTAGTCTGATTCGCCAGAGCACCCAGGAAATCGAGACCTACTTATCCCTCGGCGCTTCTCCCAGTCAAGCGATTTTTGCCTACCGACAGGCGGCCCTGCGGGCGAGTTTAACCCCTATTCTCAATCAAATGCTGGTGGTTGGTTTAGTCAGTCTTCCGGGGATGTTCACCGGACAAGTGCTAGCGGGAAGCGACCCCCTCAACGCCGCCTCCTATCAGATCTTAATTCTGTTCATGATTCTTCTCGCGGATTTGCTCTCGGCGCTGTTGGTTTGCCAAGGCATTCAGCGCCGCTTTTTCAACGGCGCTTGGCAACTGCTGGCGGATCGGTAAGATCAAGAGTTCGACTTCTTAGACGGGGGGCGTTTTATTGACGGCCTCCCAAAGGGATGAGCCGTCGACGGCTTCTAAAGCGGCGAAAACTTCGCTGGCCGGCGTCCGTCCCCAACGAGCGCTTGCGCTTGCTAACTGTTCCTGAACTAAAGCCAATTTAAGGCGGGACAAATACCAATTTTTACGCCCCCGGACTTGGGCGTATTGACCCTCTAGACGAGTGAGAGACTGGCGAATTTCCTCAATAGACTCCCGTTGCTCCCGGACCGACGTATCTAGGCTCTTGGGTTCAAGCTGGCTCCAGTCGAGGCCTCCTTGGACTTGATGATTCTCCCGTAACTGTCGGCGCTCGGCGCTTTTCTGCAGGGCGATACTCTCCGCCAGAATCCGCCGCAGTTCAATGAGTTCCAACTCCAAACGGGCCGTCATCTCCTCTAGCCACTCCTCCGGCGAAGGCTGGGGCGATTTCCAGACGCTCCTAGCCCAGAGGAGCAGTCTTTGTAAACGACTCAACCTGGTCATCGGTCGGTTTTCCTAGGGCGCTTGATTGAGGCTCTCCAACTCTTGGATCAACTGTTGGGTGCGGTCTATCTCGGTAATGTCCGCCGGGGCGGAGGAGTGGCTAGAGGAG
>JBKCES010000207.1:0-15903 GCA_046304295.1 Cyanobacteriota bacterium
GGCCACCCCGGCGGACATTCAACCCCTGGCGGACTTATTGACCGTCTGTTTCCATCCCCAGGTCTCCCGGCGGCGCTGGCTGGCGCCCTTAATTCGTCTGGGCATCATCGAAGATTTACGGAGTCGTCTGCGGGCGCCGGCGCCGGATTACCTCTGTTTAGTGGCCCTGCGGGGAGAAAACCAGGAAATCGTCGGCACGGTGGAAATCACCCTGAAGGGCTGGTTTTCGTCTTCCCGTCGTCACTGTTACCTCTCCAATTTAGCCGTCAGCCCGACCCACCGCCGTCGGGGCGTGGCTCGTCAACTGCTGGCCCACTGCGAACAGATTGCCCGGGGCTGGAATTGTCAACGGGTCGCCCTCCATGTTCTCGCCAGTAATACCGGCGCTGAAACTCTCTATAGAACCCTAGGCTACCAGCCCAGTCGGGAGGGAGAAGCTCCCTGGTTCAGCCTCGGCAACCAACGGCGCTTGTTGCAAAAGCGCCTCTCCTAGGCAAAGTCTCTAGCTCTCTGCGCAAATCCCCCTACACTTCGGCGTTGCTCACTTCGACAAGCTCAGTGGAGTCCAGTGGGACAATTCCCCTTTGCAAGGCGCCGTACTGAGCCTGTCGAAGTGGGGACTTTCAATCCGCTTCCCCCCTTTCCAAGCTACCGTGTATACACAAGTGTCAAAACCCCCTCTAACTCCCCCTTGATAAGGGGGAGAACCAGAAATCTTTGTTCCCTCCCCTTGCCAAGGGGAGGGCTAGGGAGGGGTTCTTGATGGAATTTCAGAAATTAATTTAGTTATGTGTACACGGTAGCCTTTCCAAGGGGGGTTAGGGAGGATAAAACTGGGGTGTTCCCAATCAATCTTTCACCACTTTTCTACGGAAATTCTTTTGTCTATGACCTCTCCCAACGCGCCCCTACGGACTCCCCTCTTTGACTTAATCCAAAAACAGGGAGCGAAATTTACCAGCTTTGCTGGTTGGGAAATGCCGATTCAGTTTACCAGCCTCCAGCAGGAACACCAGGCCGTCAGACACAGCGCCGGGCTGTTTGATATTTCCCACATGGGCAAGTTTACGGTGGAGGGGGAGGGGGTTTTAGCCTCCCTGCAAGGACTCGTCCCTTCGGATTTAAGCCGTCTAGCGCCGGGTTTGGCCCAATACACGGTTTTACTCAACGAACAGGGGGGGATTCTGGACGACATTATTATCTATTCCCAAAGTCCCAACCGAGCCGTCCTGATTGTCAACGCCGCCACCCGCGCCCAGGATTGGGACTGGTTTCAAAGCCATTTGCCGGCACTACAGTGGCAAGACCTCTCTGGAGACAAGGTTCTCTTGGCGCTTCAGGGGCCTCAGGCGCTGGGATTGCTCCAGTCCCTTCTGGAAATTAATCTCGAAACTTTGCCCCGTTTTGGCCATTTGCAAACGGAGCTAGCGGGAGAAACCCTCTTTATCGCCCGCACCGGCTACACCGGCGAAGACGGCGCCGAAATTATGGTTTCCCCGGCAGGGGGGCGGCGCCTCTGGACGCGATTGTTAGAACTGGGCGCGGTTCCCTGCGGTCTCGGGGCGAGGGACACCCTGCGGCTGGAGGCCGCCATGGCGCTCTACGGTCAGGATTTAACCCCGAACACCACGCCCCTAGAAGCGGGTCTAGGCTGGGTGGTTCAGCTCCAGAGCGGCGCCGACTTTATCGGCCGCTCCGCCCTCTTGGCCCAGAAGGAAGGAGGCGTTCCCCGGAAATTGGTGGGATTGCAAATGCAAGACCGGGCCATTCCCCGTCACGGTTACCCGATCTACTCCGGCGCCGAACTCGTGGGTGAAGTGGCCAGCGGCACCCTCTCCCCCACCTTAGGGATTCCGATCGCCTTGGGCTATGTCCCTAGCGCCGTCAGCGCCGTCGGTCAGGCGTTAGATATTGAAGTGCGGGGCAAGCGTCACCCCGCTAAGGTAGTGAAAAAACCCTTTTATCGGCGCTCGTCATAAGGGACTTTTGTCCTATTGGGTGTCGGCTTGGAGAACTCTTCTGCGCTCACACCGTCTAACCCCGGATCTCTTACAAAAAAAACGCCCCGGTCAATCGGGGCGTTCCTATCTAACCGACGTAAAGACGGTTGGAGGCGCTGGTAATCCAGTCACAGAACCGAGTCCACTAGCTCTGCTCCTGTAATCCAATTTGGGTGGTGGTCATGGGGATGATAAAGAATTTAAAGTGCGGGGCAATCGGAGGTTAGTTCTCGGTGCCTGCGAGGACAGCCGGGTTAACTCAATCGCCCTTCCCCAATATAGCTATTTGATTATTAAGTGTAAAAGGGGTGGAGTCAAAAAAAGCGCCGCGCCCATTGATAAGTCCAGCGCATGGGGAAAGATTAGGGATTTTAATGGACAATTTTGAGACTGGGGATTTACAGGGGGATTGTCTTTAATCTATGCTTTTTCTCACAAGATAGCCATCAAGCTATAGTCAATCCCTTTAAACTATCCATTCCTGCTTCTTTTGCCATGTCTTTAAACTATGCAAATTACCAATAAAATTCGCTTTAACAACCTTCAGGGTGACCTCTTTGGGGGCTTGACCGCCGCCGTCGTCTCTCTACCCTTGGCCTTGGCCTTCGGCGTTGCCTCCGGTGTCGGCCCCATCGGCGGTCTCTACGGCGCCATCTGTGTGGGCTTCTTTGCGGCGCTGTTCGGGGGCACCCCCACCCTGATTTCCGAACCCACGGGGCCCATGACGGTGGTCATGACGGCGATTGTGGCCTCGTTAACTGCGGCCAACCCGGACAACGGTTTAGCCATGGCCTTTACCGTGGTGATGCTGGCGGGGGTTTTTCAGATTCTGTTCGGTGTTTTCAAACTGGGCAAATACATCACCCTCATGCCCTATAGCGTCATTTCCGGCTTTATGTCCGGCATTGGCGTGATCCTGATCATTTTGCAGATCGCCCCCTTCCTTGGGCAAGCGTCACCGAAGGGAGGCGTAATCGGCACAGTCAAGGCTTTGCCGGAGCTGCTCAGCAATATCTACTGGCCGGAACTGATTCTCGCCGCCTTGACCTTAACGATTATTTTCCTCTGGCCCAAAAAATGGAAACGGGTGGTGCCGCCCCAATTAGTGGCCTTGCTCGTCGGCACCTTGATTTCTGTCACCCTCTTTCAGGGCACAGAGATTCGGCGCATTGGCGAAATTCCCGTGGGTTTGCCCCCTCTCCAGTTCCCCACCTTCAGCGCCGGTCAGGTGACCCAGATGTTGGTGGACGGGGTCATGTTGGGCATGTTGGGCTGTATTGACACCCTCCTCACCGCCGTGGTGGCGGATAGTTTGACCCGGACGGAGCACAACTCCAATAAAGAACTCATCGGTCAGGGTGTCGCCAACATTGTTTCCGGTTTAGCGGGGGGTCTCCCCGGCGCCGGCGCCACCATGGGCACAGTGGTCAATATTCAAACCGGCGCCACTTCGGCGCTCTCTGGGTTAACCAGAGCCTTAGTTCTGCTGGTGGTGGTTCTCGGCGCCGCCCGTCTGACGGAACCCATCCCCATGGCGGTGTTAGCGGGTATCGCCCTCAAGGTGGGGATCGATATTTTGGATTGGAGTTTCCTCAAGCGCTCCCACAAGGTCTCTGTCAAAGGCTCCTTGATCATGTACGGGGTGCTCTTGCTGACGGTCTTTGTGGATCTGATCGTCGCCGTGGGGGTGGGCGTCTTTATCGCTAATATCCTCACCATCGAGCGTCTGAGCGAAATGCAGTCTGGCGAAGTGAAACTAATTACCGACACCGACGACGACGTTCGTTTAACGGCGGAGCAAAAGGAATTGTTGGATCAGGGCATGGGTCGAGTGTTGCTCTTCTACCTCAGCGGCCCCATGATCTTCGGTCTGTCCAAAGCCATTGCCCGGGAGCATAACGCCCTCCACGAAGGGGACGCCCTAGTGATGGATCTCACCGATGTGCCCCTGTTGGGGGTGACGGCTTCCCTAGCCATTGAAAACGCCATCCGGGACGCCCATGATAAAGGTTTGCAAATCTATATTGTCGGCGCTAGCGAAAAAATCCAGAAACGCCTCCATAAATTAGGATTATTCGACCTCGTCACAGCGGAGCACGTCCTCGACGACCGCACCGACGCCCTGCGCCGCGCCGTCGATCTGATTCGCCAAAAGCCCTTGGCGCCTCTATCCTAAAAAAGCCAAAGCTCGCCCAAATCGAGGGCTTCGGCTACGCTCAGCCCTCGCTCCTTCGCCCACTTAACTCCTAATACTTATTAACGTTCTATTTGGCTCCATTATGCCTGTTCTCAGCCCTTGGTTTTTCTCGCCGCCGCTTTTGGCCACCGCCGAAGCCGAATTTAGTCCCGTGATTCTGAGCGGGGTGCTTCTCAGTTTAGTTGTAATCTATCTAGCCAGTCGCCTAGGCGCCCGCGCCGCCCAACTTCTGGATCTCCCCCCCGTGCTGGGAGAACTGGTGGCGGGGGTTGTGGTGGGGGTGTCGGCGCTCCACTTGATTATTTTCCCGGAAGGAGGCTTAACGGCGGACGACTCCTATTTGATGTCCTTTTTGGCCTACCTCAACGGTTTAGATCTGGAGGGGGTGAAGACGGTCTTTGGCGCCCAGAGTGAAGTCGTGTCTGTGCTGGCGGAGTTGGGAGTGATTATTCTCCTCTTCCAAATTGGTCTGGAGTCCGATATCCGCCAACTCAAGGAAGTGGGGATTCAAGCCATTGTCGTGGCCTGCGTCGGGGTGGCGGTTCCTTTTGCCGCCGGCACCGCCGGGTTAATGCTCCTGTTTCATGTCCCGGCCATCGCCGCTATTTTCGCCGGCGCCGCCTTAACGGCCACCAGTATTGGTATCACCTCGAAAGTGCTGGCGGAATTGGGACAACTGAAATCCAAGGAAGGGCAAATTATCGTCGGCGCCGCGGTCATTGACGACGTGCTGGGCATTATCGTCCTGGCGGTGGTGGCCAGCTTGGCCAAAACCGGGGAAATCGACGTCCTCAATGTGGTCTATCTCATCGGCGGCGCCACCGCTTTCCTGATCGGCTCCATCGCCCTCGGGGGATTATTCAATAAAGGATTTGTGCGCATCTTCGACCGCCTACAGGACAAAACTTCTATCATTATTCCCGCCTTTATCTTCGCCTTCGCCATGGCCTTTGTCGGCAACGCCATTCACCTTGAAGCCATTCTCGGGGCTTTCACCGCCGGTCTGGTTTTGGATGAAACCGACGCCCGCAAGGAGTTGGACGAGTTAATCAAACCCGTAGCAGATACCCTCGTTCCCGTTTTCTTCGTCACCGTCGGCGCTCGGGCGGATCTGAGCGTCTTGAACCCCGTGAACCCGGACAATCGGGCCGGTCTCTTGATCGCCGTCTTTTTGGTGGCCGTCGCTATCGCCGGTAAATTAGTCACCGGCTGGACGGTCTTTGGCATTCCCGGCATTAACCGGGCCGCCATCGGCGTGGGTATGATTCCCCGGGGGGAAGTGGGGCTGGTCTTCGCCGGTATCGGCACCGCCAGCGGCGTTTTGGATAAACCCCTAGAGGTCTCCATCATTATCATGGTGATCCTCACCACCTTTCTAGCTCCGCCCTTCCTGCGGATCTGCTTTGGGCAAACGGCACCGGACCCCAACCCGGAGACCCCAGTTTAATCGCTTTGGTTGCAGAGAGGGGCGGAGCCATTCTTCCGCGGCCCTCTCCGCCAAATATGTTAGAGTTAGCGAGATTTTTTAGTTTTTTCGCCCATGACCCTCTCCCTACGGCGCTTAGCCCAAAATACCGTCGCGCGCTGGTGGATCGTCGGCATAGTATTTATGGTCGTCAACATTGCGGTCTTAGACTGGCTCAAGATGGGCCTTGGTCTCTCCCTAACCTGGGCAACAGTGCTATCGGCGGAATTTTGCACCCTGACTCGCTACGTCGTCAACGACACTTGGGTCTTTGGTAATCCCCGCCCAACTTGGAAGCGGTGCTGGGAGTACCATTTGGCCAACTTCAGTAGTTTTTTCCTGTGGAGTTTCATTATTGTTGTCTTGGGTAATAAGCTGGGCTGGGATCATCGACTGGCGGCGGTGGCGGCCACCATTGTTTCCGTCGGTTGGAGCATGGTGACGAATTTCCTCTGGGTCTGGCGCCGTCCTCCGTCTTCCCAGGGCGAGTAATCTTGCCCCAGAGCCAATGGAACCCCTCTTTATTGTTCTTGAAGGCATTGACGGCTCCGGTAAGACCACCCAAGCCGAGCGCCTCTTAAGCTATTTTCAGCGCCAAAATCAAAGCGCCGTCCTTAGTCCCGAACCCACCGCCGGCCCCATTGGTCAACTTCTACGGCGATTTTTGGCGGGGGAGACACCTCCCTTTAGCTCTCCCCAACAGTTGGAGCGCCAAATGGGCTATCTCTTTGCGGCGGATCGTCATTACCATTTATTTAATCAAACAGACGGGGTTTTGTCTTATTTGCGAGAACGGCGCTCCCACGTCATCGTCCCCCGCTATTACTGCTCCTCCTTAGCCTACAACGCCCACGGCCCAGAGGATTGGGCCTTTATCGAAAGGTTAAATCGGGAATTTCCGCCCCCTGACGTTTTAATTTACCTCGACCTGACGGTGGAGGCGGCGCTGAAACGGTTAACGGCCCGGCGCTTGGAATACTATGAAAAAGCCGACACCCTAGAGGAAGTTCGGCGTAACTATCAAACCCTCCTTGAGCGTTATCCTTACCCTAAATTAATCCTCGACGGTGCCGAAGCGCCGGATCGCCTAGAGCGGCAAATGATCGAGTTTTTATCGACTCAGAGGCCGCAAGATTAATGGGTTAGCCCCCATGGGTTTCCAAAAATTCCAAATTTAGAATGTACCCGAAGACACAAAAAAATCATAGCCCAGAAATACTTCTATGCCCGTTGATACTTTGTGAATTTGGAATCCCTGGAGCCGGTAACACCCATCGGCGCCAAGGGACACGCTCCTCCCCAGAAAAGTTAAGCTATATTACGCTCCGACTTTATCCAGAGGTTTTGATGGTAGGATGACGCTTTCATCTTTCATAGTTTTCTTTTTATGTCTAGGTTGCATCCATGCTTAATTTCACCGTAAAGTCAACGATCGCCGTTTTAACCTGCACCCTCACCTTGGGACTCGCCACTGGCTCAACTGCCCAGGCGGCGGTGTTTAAATGGAGTTTTACAAACGTGATTGGCGGAGTTCATGGAACCGCTTCTGGGGTATTGAGAGTTCCCAGCGGTAATGACGTCGCGGCGACTTCCGTGATTCTGACCCAAACCACCAATCCCGTTTTTGCCGGTCTGGTGGGCACGGATTTCGCCTTACTTCCCAACTTCAGAAATCAATTTAACGTCGGCGGCGGTAGTGTTACGGCCGCCCTCTTTGGCTCTGACTTTTTTGCCAATTCCGCTAATCTGAGTTTAGAATTCAACGCCGAGGTCTTTGGCGACGATGACAGCGAAAATCTGGGGCTTTTAGCCTCTGGGGGCAATCCGCTCCTAGGATTTTGTCCTGGGAATTGTCTGCAAACAGCGGCGCTGAACGGCAGTAACGCCGGCCAGACCCAATTCGCCCCGACTTTTGTGGCCGTACCAGAGCCGATGACTCTCGTCAGCGCAGGGGTTGCCATCGCCTTCGGTGCCGGCATCAAGCGCCGCCAATCCCGTTAAAGAGTCTTGAGATTATCCAGAGCGGACTGAGAATTTGGAGAATGCGGTGGGCTTCACCCTAGAGGAAAACTCGCAAACCCCCTCTAGCAAGGTTCGTTTGACCCATACTAGAAATATCCCTCAGGCCAGAGCGAGCCTTCTAGGGGAGCGGAAAGGGACTAGACTCGATTTTTTGACCTGTTTGCTCAGGCGCAACTGGGTGCCCTGGTCGTTCCAGTGCACCTGGTCGAAGATTTGGTGAAGAATGCTGACTCCCCGTCCGGTTTCCGCTTCGTCCGGGGGCAGAAGCTCATCTAAAGATTGGGGGGAAAGAGCCTGACAGGGACAGGACGGCTCGAAGCCTTCGCCTTGATCGGAAATCACCCAACAATAACCCTCCCTTGAGCAGGAGAATTCCACCATAATGGCTTTAGATGGGTCGAGGCGGTTGCCGTGGGTGGCGGCGTTCACCAGCGCCTCTTGAAGTCCTAGCCGCAGTTCGTCCTGAAATTGCTCGGGAATCGGCGCTAGCAGTAAGTCGAGGATGGGACAGAGATAAAGGGTAGAGGAAAAGCTGAGAGTTGACCAGTTCTGCTTATTAAGGGGCAGGGAAATCGCAATCACGCAAGTTACCTCATGGCTGAGTCAAGGTGGAAGATAGCCGGGACGGCGTCCGAGAAAATCATTTCCCATGGGGGAGAGGAGACGTTAAAGGTCGGGGGAAGCGCCCCCAAAACGTCTGTGTGAGAAGGAATGGGAGCAAAGTCAGAAGAAGCCTACGGTGGCAAGAGCGGGGAGAGTCATAGCGTTGAGAGCGCCGATCAGGAAACTATCCCGAAAGTCCGAATGACTTTAATTATACCATTCCTCCCGGCGGAGCTAGCGCCGTCTACCCTACCTCAGGGGGCGCCGCTTTGTGGTATTAATAATTGTTTGAAGATTTTCGTTGATTTTGCTAGAACAACGCAATCCAACAGTTATCAAACAACCGCTAAGGACTAGGCGACCAATCCGCGCCAATCTGAATCGTAATATCGGAAACCAGATGGCCGGTGCTTTGGACAAGGATTTCCCCCATTCCCAAATCCCGCCGCAGTTGGGCGGCGCCCTGGTTGTCCCCTTTTTGGACGATAATCCGGGTTTTTTCTACAGGCTCGGCGCCGTCTTCGATGACGTAGGCCCGGTTATATCCCGCTTCGGCTAACCGGCGCTGGAGCTCCGTCGCGGCGCCCTCGGTGGAAGAGTTATTTTGAATAGCAATTCTCAAACGAGAAGGATCACTAAAATCCTCGCGGGTTTCTGATTCCGCCACAGTCCAGTTCCCCGCCGGCGCCACAGCGAAATACTGCTCCATCAGGGCGTTAATTTTATTGCCGTCGGGGAGCCAATAACTAATTTGGGCCCGGCCGTCGCTGTTGAAGTCCCCCGGCAACATCAACATTTGCACATCGCTTCGGTTCTGTTGGGCGGCGAAACCGGCAATAGCCACGAGTTCTTCTAAACTTAAATTGGTGTCCAAGTGAGTTTGGAGAACCGAAAGAATTTGGGGAATTCGCAGGAGAGTCTGGGGTTTAAGGGCCTGATCAATCAAGGCCCGCATGACTAACTGTTGGCGCTGGATGCGGCCAATGTCTCCCAAATTATCCTTGCGATAGCGGAGCAGTTGCAGGGCTTTGTCTCCGTTGAGATGCTGCTGTCCCTGCTTGAGATCAATGTACAAATGCTGGCTGTCGTCCTGATACTTTAAATCCTTGGGCACATAGACCGACACGCCCCCCAGGGCATCGATCAGTTTTTCCACCGCCTGCACGTTGACCCGCAGGTAACGGTCAATGGCGACTCCTCCCAGTAGCGCTTCCACCGTGGTCGCCGCCAGCGCCGGGCCGCCCTGAAGGTTAGCTTCGTTGATTTTGGTGACTTTACCCTCGATTTCCACCTGGGTGTCCCTGGGAATGGACAGCGCCGTTAACTTCTTCTGCTCTGGGTCAAGACGAACTAATAAAATGGTGTCCGATAGGCCCTTATGGGAATTAACCAGCGCCTGATAGCCGGGATTCTCAATTCCTAAATCTGCAGTTAACACCTTAGTGCCAAGAATCAGGATATTAACTGGGCGACTCAGTTCAGGAATATTTAAACTCTTATAGGAGACGGCGCTTTCCTGCTCAAAGACGGCGGCCTCCTCCGGGGAAAGTTGTGTCTGTCCCAAGGGCGCGGAGGAAAGGGAAAAGGCGAGGAGAGCTCCACCCGCGGCCGACAGGACAGCGAGGGACGTTAACCCCAGCGCCGCCAGCCCCCAGCGCCATTTATTCTGAGGTGCCTTTTTATCCTTGGCGTTTTTAGGGGAGGACTGGGACGCGCGTTTACGAGGAGTCGTTTTTGCTGGCACTGGTTTAAACCTCACACCCGAATTGGCCGAAATCCCCTAGCACGGAGTCTAGATCGACAAGAGAATAGCAATCTAACTCACGATACACCATGCCCTTGACTTTCCGCCTAGTTGCCTAATAGAAATAGCCGGAGCTGGCGGGGGACTCCGGGGCGAAGGCCAACCAGAGGGGAAAGCGGAGTAAGCCTAAGTCAACCTGTTCTTCCGCTTCGTCAATCAGGATTAAGGGAACCTGTTCATCATCCTCCAGGCGCTCGGCCCGTTGGATTAAGGCGTCTGGGGATTCAAACAGCGCCACTCCCCGCTCCGGGCCAAAATCGCTCCGGGAAATGCCTAAACAATCCTGCAAGCCCCGGCGCCATTCCCCCAGTCGTTCAGGGGTATTGGCCAAAATCAAGGCCCGAGCCCGGTCGCCATAGAGATCCGATAAAATAGAAATCACCGCCGACCCCACCAAAATATTTTGCAGACGACTGCCCAAGGATTTAATGGCGCCGCGACCGCCCTGGGACAGAAACCAGTCTTGAACCCGCTCGGCGTGAATCGGCTCAAAAGTCCTTCGCAACTGCCAGGGCGGGCCGTAGTAGTCGGGGCGAGTTCGATACTGCTCCAGTAGCGCCAGAATTTGCCGTTTTTGCTCCCCAAAAGCGGCGCTGACAAAACCCGCCTTCGGCACCGAACGCTCCTGACCCATTTCAGGCATGACAATGGGCGCCGGGGCGGTCTCCCAATCCAGTTGATCCGCGGCGGAGGCTAAATCCTGTAAACTGCCGACTAAATATTCCTTGAAGCCCTGTAAGCGAATGGCTAACTCCTGGGAAGCCCCGGCGAAGGTGGTGCGCATCTCCTGCTGAATCCGCTCCTGTCGGCGCTCTAGGCGCTCGATTTCCTTTTCTAGGGTCTGACGGCGCTGTTCCAACTCCTGGGTTCCGGCGTCGAGAAAACTCTGAAGTTGGCTCTGGAAAGTTTGTAGTTGGGCGGACTGGAGGTCTTGCTTTTGGCTCTGGAGGTCGGCGATTTCCGCCAACAGAGTTTGTTTGCGCTGAAGTAGATCTTCCAGGGAAGAATCGGGAGTCTCTGGCGAACTTGTGACAGGAATCTCTAGAGAATCGGAGGCTAACTCGGGGGGAGCGGAAAAATCAGAGGTCATGCCGGGGTGGACGAAACGTTAGGAGCGGGGACAGCGCTGGTTTAAGCAGGCTTCTAGGGCTTGGGGGTCAAAAATAATCGGCAAAAAATGAATGCTTTTGACTTCCTTAAAATAAAACAAAAGGGGAACCGGGCGCCAAAAGATCCGCCAGGTTTGCCAATCCTGGTAGGGGAAGGCGCGGATCAGCTGGCCGGAGCGATAAACTTCCAAACTTTCGAGGGTAAAGCGCAGACGAATCCAAACCGTTTGCAGGGTGAGAAACAAGCCAAAGAGACCCAGCGCCAGCGCCACCCAGGGTTGGAGGAAGACTAAGGGCAGGGAGAGCAGAACTAAACCCAAGGGAATGCCGTAGCGGGGCGTCAGTTCTACGGTTTGGGCGTCAAGTCGGGGAGGAGCCGTGGTCATGGGAGCCTGGAAAAAGTACGGGAAAAACTAAAGGAAACAACCCTTTCACCCTAACATATGGCCAAAGTTCCCCCTTGCCCTCATCCCCCGGCCCCTTTTCCCTTTTTAAAACTCCGCCCATGGCCCCGCTGTCCGCCCCCAAAATCATCGTCTTCGACTTAGACGGCGTCTTGATCGACTCCGCCGAAGCCAATTACCAAGCCTTCGCCTACGGACTGGAGCAAATCGGCCGGCGCCGACCGGAGCGGGAGGCGGTTTTAAGTCTGGTAGGTCTCAGAGCTAGCCAAATGCTAGAGCGCCTCGGCTGTCCCCCGGCCTTAATTCAACCGACTTTTCGGGACTGGGTGCGCCCTTTTTATCTGGAAAACCTGCCAGCCCTCGCCCGTCCCATGGCCGGCGCCGCCCAGGTGTTAGCGGAGTTAAAAAACCAGGGCTACCGGATTTTAGCCTGTACCTCCGGCGACCGTCGCACCCAAACCGCGGCGCTGGAGGCGGTGGGACTCTGGGACGCCATTGAAGTGATGCAGGCGACGGACGATTCCGCCTACGCCAAACCCGACCCCCGTTACCTCCAAGAACTTTTGGCGCCCTACGCCTATGAAATCCTGCTCCACGTGGAGGACGCAGAAGTGGGGATTCGCATGGGCCAGGCCTGCGGCGCCGTTTCTATTTTTGCGGAATACGGTTTCGGTGCTTTGCCCCCGGATTTAACCCCGGATTATCGCTTACAGACTTTGACGGAATTACCGGCCATCACCGCTAGGTTTTAGCGGTTGTTTGAGAAGCTTTAATCCCTCCCAACCGTCCTTGATATCTGAATACCCGTTAGGGAGGGCGATTTAGCCTTAGAATCGGGGATCGACCTTGTTTTCTTGTCTCCCCGGTTTCTCTATGCACATCGCTTGGCTCGGCAAAAAATCCCCCTTTTGCGGCAACGTCACCTATGGGCGAGAAGTCACCAACGCGCTGTTAGAGCGGGGACATCGGGTCAGTTTTCTCCATTTCGCCCAGGAAGAAGAGATCCTAGACTCCCAAACGCCGGGACGGGCCGACTGCCCGGAGGTGGCGTTGCCCTTCCTTTTTAAATCCACCATCTACACGATTCCAACGCCCAAATCTAGCAAGGTGCTGGCGGAGTCCTTAGCTAAACTGAAGCCCGATTTAGTCCACGCCTCCCTCACCCTGTCCCCCTTGGATTTTCGCTTGCCGGAAATCTGCGACGATCTACAAATTCCCTTGGTGGCCACCTTCCATCCTCCTTTTGACAGCAAGCTCCGCAATTTATCCTCCAGCACCCAATTTTTAACCTACCAGCTCTACGCCCCTTTCCTCTCCCACTACGACCGGGTGATTGTCTTTTCCCACCTGCAACGGAATCTCCTGCTCAAACTCGGCGTCCCCAGTCGGCGCTTGGCGATTATCCCCAACGGCGTGGATGAAACCCGGTATTCCCCCGGCCCTTCTTTAATCAAGCAAACCTTCGGCGCTAGTCGCCTTTTTGTTTACCTCGGCCGTATCGCCCCGGAAAAAAACGTCGAATCCCTCCTCAAGGCGTGGAAACATTCGGAAATGGGCACCGAGAGCAAGCTCTTAATTGTGGGAGACGGGCTACTTAAACCCAACCTCCAACCCAGTTTTGGCCCCGACCTGGGTATCCATTGGCTGGGATTTATCGCCGATGAGCAGACCCGCATTCAAATCCTCCGGGGTGCCGACGCCTTTATTTTGCCCTCTTTAGTCGAAGGTCTTTCCCTCTCTTTACTAGAAGCTATGGCTTGTGGTACTGCCTGTCTAGCTACCGACGCCGGTGCCGACGGGGAGGTGATCGAAAACGGCGCCGGTATTGTCCTCAATACCCAAGGCGTCACCACTCAGTTAAAAACCCTCCTGCCGGTTCTGCGGGATCACCCGGAGATTACAGAATTGTTAGGACGCAAAGCGAGGGCGCGGGTTTTAGAGCGTTACACCTTCGGAGCTAATATTAATTCTTTAGAAAGTCTGTATGCGGAAATTGCTTCATCCCATGCCCAGCCGGTTAGATTGTAGATTTTTGCGAGGCAGTGGGGAGAGTGGGAGGAGGGAGAAGAGTGGGAAAAGATTCGCCTCCCTTTCCTCCATATCCCCCCTTCCCTTCTCCCTTTCCCCTATCTTCCCCTTGTCAAGCGCCGTCTCCTAGGGCACCATAGACCATGGTTTCCCCGCTTTCCCACCATGGCTCAGACTTTCCACTGCCGCGTCTATATCACCCTGCGCCCCTCTGTTCTCGATCCGGCGGGAGCGGCGCTAGAGTCAGGTTTGCGACAGTTGGGCTATGAGTCCGTCCAACAGACCCGCATCGGCAAATATATTGAGTTGACCCTAGACGCAGAAACAGCAGAAGCGGCCCGCCAAGATTTAACGGCCATGTGCGAAGGATTGCTGGCCAATACCGTGATTGAAAATTACCGCTTCGAGCTGTTCACTCCCCAGGGCGTAGGACAATGAAATTTGGCATTGTGGTTTTTCCGGGATCTAACTGCGACCGGGACGTGGCGCTGGCGACCCAAGGGATATTGGGACAACCCACCTGTTATCTCTGGCATCAGGAACGGGATTTACAGAATGTCGATGTGGTGGTTTTGCCGGGGGGCTTTAGCTACGGGGATTATCTCCGTTGCGGCGCCATCGCTCGCTTTTCCCCCATTATCAGCGCCGTTAAGGAACACGCCGAAGAAGGAAAATACGTGTTAGGCATCTGCAACGGGTTTCAAATTTTAACGGAAGTTGGCCTTTTGCCCGGCGCCCTAGTGCGGAATCGGGATTTACATTTTATCTGCGACCGCGCAACCCTGCGGGTGGAAAGCGCCGGGACACCCTGGACGCGGCAATACCAGGACGGTCAGGTTATCACCCTACCTATCGCCCACGGAGAAGGTTGTTATTACGCCGACGGGGACACGTTAAAAACCCTGGAAGACCGCGGGCAAATTCTCTTCCGTTACAGTACTGCGACGGGGGAAATTACTCCGGCGGCCAATCCCAATGGCTCTTTACTGAATATCGCCGGGATTACCAACCCCCAGGGCAATGTTTTGGGGATGATGCCTCACCCGGAACGGGCCTCAGATCCGGCGCTGGGTGCCGTGGATGGTTACGGTCTCTTTGCCGGTCTGCTGGAGTCAATTTAGGAAACCGTCTCTATACTCGGGTTTTGGCCGTTGAGGACAGCGCCGTTAGGAAGACGGGGAGGCCAAGCGCCGCTCCCCGGAGCGACTGCGCCACCAGGCCCAGAGGGTGCTGGCGATGAAAATACTGGAATAGGCGCCGGCGACGAAGCCGATGATTAAGGCGAGGGCGAAGTATTTGAGGGTTTCGCCGCCAAAGAAGAAAATCGCCACTAGGGGTAAAAGCGTAGTCAAAGTGGTGTTAATAGAACGTCCTAGAGTTTGATTAACGGCGTCCTCCACCACTTGATTAATACTCAGATCGGGAAACTGAGCCAAGGTTTCCCGAATACGGTCATAAATCACCACCGTGTCGTTGACAGAAAAGCCAATAATCGTGAGCAAGGAAACCAAAAATAAACTATCTACCTCCGTTCCCGCAACCAGTCCCAAAATCGCGAAAACCCCCGCCGTAATCAGCGTGTCGTGAACCAGCGCCAAAATGGCGAAAAAAGCGTAGTCCAGTTGAAAGCGAGCCGTAAGGTACGCAATAATCCCCGCTAGGGAAATCAAGAAAGCTAAAATCCCCGATTGAAATAACTCTTTACCAATGGTGGGACCCACCGTATCGATCTGGATCGTTTCCGGGTCAAATTTCCCCACCTTCTCATTCAGCGCCGTTAAAATCGCCTCCCGTTGATCCACTTCTAGAGTGGGAGTCCGAATCGCCAAGGTATATTGATCAATCACCTGCACGGCGCTGTTACCCAGGTTTTGAGTATTCAGAATTTCCCGCACCGGCCCAATATCAATGGCTTCCTCACAGGTTTTCGGCGCCGCACAACTGAGTTGTAATTGCAGACGAGTGCCGCCGACAAAATCCAAACCCGGCCGGAGCGGTGCTCCCAGTTGAGTCCAGGATATGGCCATAGCCACTAAACCCGCCAGAATCACCAGCGCCGAAATCGACCACCAGAGCTTTTCCCACTTAAATAAATTGAGTTGCATGTTTGTTTTTCAATCGGTTTTAGATAGGGTAATTGGGATATAGGAGAATCTAGAAGCTGTTGAAATACGGGCTTCGACTACGCTCACCCCACGCGCCCAGTGCGGAGTAGAAGGGCAGCCCGTTATCTGTTACCGACTCCAGAGAATACCCCAATAAATGTCAAGA
>JBKCES010000208.1:0-5066 GCA_046304295.1 Cyanobacteriota bacterium
ATTGAACTAAACCGGTGAGGGGAGAACTGGCGCTAGCGTAGGCTTTCACCGGAATGCGCCCGGAGAGATAGGCTAGGCGTCCGGCTTGGGTGGCTAACCCCATGGCTTCCGCCATCGCACAGGGTTCCTGGGCCAGGGCGATGGCGCTGTTAATTAAAACCGCATCGGCGCCGAGTTCTAGCGCCAGGGCCGCCTCGCTGGGAGCACCGATGCCCGCGTCCACCACCACGGGAACTTGGGCTTCGGCGATGATAATACTGATATTGGCCTGATTGCGGAGGCCCTGACCGGAGCCGATGGGGGATCCTAGGGGCATGACGGTGACGCACCCCGCTTCCTCTAGGCGCTTCGCCAGCAAGGGGTCGGCGTTGATGTAGGGGAGGACGGCGAAGCCTTCTTTAACCAACTGCTCCGCGGCTTCTAGGGTGCCTAGGGGGTCGGGCAAGAGATACTTGCCCTCGGGAATCACTTCCAACTTGACAAAATTATTCTCTTCCTGCCCCAGCAATTTGGCCATCTCCCGCCCCAGACGAGCCACCCGCACTGCGTCCTCGGCGGTTTGACAACCGGCGGTGTTGGGGAGCATCCATATTTTCGACCAATCCACCGCCTCCGCTAAGCCCTCATGGCCCGGCGCTTGGGTCTGGACTCGTCGCACCGCCACGGTGACAATCTCGCAACCGCTGGCGACAATACATTCATTCATTACCGCCAAACTGGGATATTTCCCCGTGCCGGTCATCAGCCGGGAGCGGAAGGTCCGCCCGGCGATAACCAGGGGGTCGGATGATAGAGGGGAATTGGGGGCGCTCATGGGTCGCGGGTGCAAAAAAGTTCAAGAGTTTGGGAAAGAGCCGGAAACTTCGAGTTTGGAGTCAGAGGTAGTTTAATCTCCCCTCGCCCCCCTTGGAAAGACTACCGCGTATACCGGCGCCGAAGAAGCGAGGGAGCCGAAAATGGTATATTTAATGGGGCCAACCCCCTGACTGAGGGCTTCGACTACGCTCAGCCCGTATCCTGCGCGCCTAAATACCGCCATATTTCCATGAGAGTCGCCCTCTTTACTGAAACCTTTTTACCCAAAATCGACGGGATTGTCACTCGTCTCAAGCACACCGTCGAACACCTCCAGCGTCAGGGGCACCAAACCCTGGTGTTTTGCCCCGAAGGCGGTCTCAAGGAATATCAGGGTGCCCAAATCGAAGGGGTGAAGGGAATACCCCTGCCCCTCTACCCGGAATTGAAATTAGCTTTTCCGGGGCCCCAGATCAAAACGGCCCTGCAAAAATTCCAACCGGATCTGATCCATGTGGTTAACCCCGCCGTCCTCGGTTTGGGGGGGATCTACTACGCCAAAAGCCTGAATATTCCTTTAGTCGCGTCCTACCATACCCACCTGCCCCAATACCTCCAGCACTACGGCCTCGGCGCTTTGGAGGGAGTGTTGTGGGAACTGTTAAAACTGGCCCACAATCAAGCCCGTCTGAATCTTTGCACCTCTTCCGCTATGGTTAAGGAACTCAGTTCCCACGGCATTGAACGGGTGGATCTCTGGCAGAGGGGCGTGGATACGGAACTCTTTCAACCCCATTTGACTTCCGCCACTATGCGGGCCAAGCTCTCCCAGGGCAACCCCGAAGCGCCGCTCCTACTGTATGTGGGACGGGTTTCGGCGGAAAAACAAATCGACCAAATTAAACCCGTTCTGGAGGCTATCCCCCAGGCCCGGCTCGCTATTATCGGCGACGGCCCCCACCGGGAGACCCTAGAGCGCCACTTCGCTGGCACGGCCACTTACTTTGCGGGCTATATGCAGGGTTTGGAATTGGCTTCGGCCTTCGCTTCGGCGGACGCCTTTATTTTCCCCTCCCGCACGGAAACCCTCGGGTTAGTCCTCCTAGAAGCCATGGCCGCGGGTTGTCCCGTGGTGGCGGCGGCCTCCGGGGGCATTACCGATATTGTGGCGGACGGTGTCAACGGTTATCTCTTCGATCCCCATGACCCTCGCGGCGCCGTGACTGCAACCCAAAAACTCCTCGGCGCCGGGGAAGAACGGGAAAATTTACGCCGTCAGGCCCGTCAGGAGGCGGAACGGTGGGGGTGGCCCGCGGCGACTCAGCAGTTGGTCGAGTATTACCGTCAAGCACTCGGCGCTGAAGATCTCCCCCTAGCGGCTTAAAGGGCGCTTACTCAGGGCCGATCCGCCCCCAAAATCCCGCTAAAATATCTATCAAGTCAAATTTTGCGATTGGGTTAACATTTCGATGCCCCTTGATCCCCGCGCCGCCCTTTTTCGCTCTTTAGGGTTGTTTCCGCTCCAGCCCGATGACCCGGCCTATGTGCCTTGTGAATCGGTGCGGGGTGACATGGATGTATTACGAGAGTTGGGTGATACTATTGTCTTGTCTGGTGAGGAGGAGGGTTACACTTGTCAGTTATACACGGGAGCGCGGGGCGCGGGTAAATCCACTGAATTATTGCGCTTAAAGCGGTATTTAGAGGCTCAGGGCTATTTTGTCGTCTATTTTGAAGCGGATAAGGGGGATATTGAAATTGATGATACAGAACACACCGATATTTTGTTAGCTTGTACGCGCCATATTATTGAGGATTTAAAGGAGTTGGCCGATGCTCAACCGTTGCTAAGTTGGCTTAAAGAGCGTTTAGATTCCTTGGTTGAGTTGGGTTTAACAGAAGTTGAATTGGAAACAGTGGGGGTTGAGTTTCAGCTTCCTCAGTTTGTGAAATTGATGACTAATTTTAAATCTTTGCCTAATCTTCGTGAAGATATTCGCAAAAAGATTGATTTATACACGCCTTCTTTGGTGGAAATTTTGAATGAGTTCATTGATCAGGCTAAGGAAAAATTGCCCGGGCAATATTTTCAAGGGGAAATTGTGGTGATTGTGGATAATTTGGATCGGATGGTGTTGCAGACCGATGGTAAACACAGTAACTATGAGCGAATTTTTATTGATCGCAAAAACTTAATGCAGGGTTTGCATTGTCATCTGATTTATACGATTCCTATTTCCATGAAATACGCGCCCTATTCTCCTACCTTGGCGGAGGATTATGATCAATTGGTGATGTTACCGATGATTATGATTCGGGATCGGCAAGGGAAACCTCATCAAGCGGGACTTGACATTCTAAAAGAAATGGTAAGGCGACGTTTAAAAAGATCGCAGGTTTCGATCGAGTTAGAAAACCTATTTGAAAGTCCTGATGCTCTCGAAATTTTATGCCAGAAAAGTGGCGGTTATGTGCGAAATTTGGTTCAGTTAATGCAATCCGCAGTTCGACAGGTTCAGTCGATTCCTATTTCCAATCGGGCGGTTAATTTAGCCATTTCTGAGTTGCAAGCGGTTTACCATGATTCTATCTATGCGGAGGATTGGCAACGGTTAGCTGAAGTTTCTTTATGTAAGAGAATTAGTCAGGATAGTAATGATGGAGAATATCGAGACTTGTTATTTCGACGTTGTATTTTGGAGTACTCTTTTACGACGGAAATAGGCAAAAAAGAAAAATGGCAAGATGTTCATCCTCTGATTGAAGCGATGGATGAATTTATAGAAGCTAGGGAAAACTTAATGAAAGAACGGGAGGTAGGAAATGGAAGCCACTAAAGCAACTCATTCCTCGACATGGGATGAAATAGTTAAGCCATCAGCGGAAGAGGTTTATGAAGGTTTCCGTAATGTTTTGGACTGGACGGAAGGGTTTGGCTTGGTCTTTGTGCAGTGTTCTCCTGTACAAGGTAGCGAATTAATTGAGCAAATTCAAAAGGATTTACCTAATAAACGAGTTGAAATTTTACGATTCAAGGAAGGGGAGGAAATTCGTAATCTCTATAATTTAGTGGAGGCTTTACCCAACCACGATCAAATTGATGTTTTATTTATTCGGGGTTTGGAATATTCTTTTGTTCCTTATATTAAGCCTGGTTATGGGGGTCAGGGAGATTATTATAAATTAGATAATTTACCGCCCATTTTGGGTCATCTCAATTTACAACGGGAACGTTTTAGAAATGATTTTGAGATTTGTTTTGTCTTTTTATTACCTTTTTTTGGCATTAAATACTTTATTCAACGCGCCCCTGATTTTTTTGATTGGCGATTAGGATTATTTAGAGTTTCCGGCAAAAAAGATTTAATCGGATTAGAGATTTTTCGCTTGATAGAAGATGCCAATTATGATCAATATTGTCAATGGAATTTTAGTCAGCGCATGACTAGAATTTTAGAAATTGAAACTCTCCTGAAGGAAGATTTAGAATCCGAAGATAAATCATTTTTACTACTTGAACAAGGTAATCTTTGGGTTGTAAGTTCTGCTAATAAAGAAGCGATCACCTCCTATGATCAAGCCTTAGAGATTAAACCAGATTTCCACTATGCTTGGTATAACCGGGGGGTTGCGTTATTTAATTTAGACAGATATGAAGAAGCGATTGCCTCCTATGATCAAGCCTTAAAGATTAAACCAGATTTCTATTCTGCTTGGTATAACCGAGGGAATACATTATTTAATTTAGGCAAATACGAAGAAGCGATCGCCTCCTATGACCACGCTTTAAAAATTAAACCGAATGACAACCATGCTTGGCATAACCGAGGGTATGCGTTAAATAATTTAGGCAGATATGAAAAAGCGATCGCCTCCTACGACAAGGCTTTGAAAATTGAACCTAACTTTGCGAGCGCCTATTTTAACAAAGCCTGTGTCTATGCTTTACAAGAAAATCTTGATCTTGCTTTGAAAAACTTAACCCAGGCAATTAACCTGGATTCTCAATATTTAGAAAATGCCAAAACCGACGCCGACTTTGATAAAATTCGCCACACGCCCTCCTTCCAACGGTTAATCGCAGAAAAACACTAAACTTTATGACGGCGTAACCGTTCAGGGGGGTATCTAAACTTTGTAAGCTATAAGATTAGACGATTTCGGTATTGAAAATGCCGGTTTTTGATTATTTTAGGTTTTCTCTTAATAATGAAAATCCCAATTCCCGGCTCACAACCCCCATTTTCCTAGATTGAGCCGTGTCGTCTCTT
>JBKCES010000209.1:0-6855 GCA_046304295.1 Cyanobacteriota bacterium
TCGCTCCCGTCAGTTTCCCGTTGGCCCCTGTTGAGCGGCGGGGGGAATCATCAGTTTATTGGCGGGCCAGGCGGCGCTGAGCGCCTATCAAGCCTTCTTTTTTCCCCAGTTTTGAGTCATTTTTTTGATCTATAGCGGTCACATCATATAGTCTCGTTGGTCAATGACGAGGCTATCCAGCCTGGGAGATGGATTGAGGTCAAATCAGTTACCGTCTCATTTACCGCATCGATGAAAAACCGGCGCCGAAACGGGTGTTAATCCCAAGTCTTCGTTGAACACGCCGCCGCCGATGAGAAAGCGACCCAACGGAAAAGACTGATCAGCATACAAGTCCTAATCCCGACTTTTTTTGTCGGGTATAGTTGACGGAGATTTTTGCCCGTGCTAGGATGCTTTCAACCTTGCTGAAAACAGGATTCGCCGCCATGACCGCCGCCACCCAAACCCGCCCCTCCGAGATATTCACTTCAGCTTGCACGAAATTGGTTTCCAAAGAGGGGGGAACTGAGTATCCCCTGAAAGCTATTCACATCTGCGAAGAAACCTTTGCTCCCCTAGAAGTTGCCTACGATTACGACCTGATCCGGCGCCATGTGACTCGGGAGACCATTCAGGCGGGGCCGAATTCTATCTGGCGCTATCGGGCCTTTTTGCCGGTGGAGGGGAATGATCTCATCGACGTGGGCACGGGGATGACGCCCTTGGTTAAATCTCACCGCTTAGCCCGGCGCCTAGGGTTAAAAAACCTCTTCATCAAAAACGACGCGGTCAACATGCCGACCCTCAGTTTTAAAGACCGGGTGGTCTCTGTGGCGCTGACTCGGGCGAGGGAATTGGGCTTTACCACGGTCTCCTGCGCCAGCACGGGCAATTTGGCCAACTCCACCGCGGCCATCGCCGCCCACGCCGGTTTAGACTGTTGCGTCTTCATTCCTTCGGATTTAGAAGCGGGCAAAATTCTGGGCACGCTGATCTATAACCCCACGGTCATGGCGGTCAAGGGGAATTACGATCAGGTGAACCGACTTTGTTGCGAAGTGGGCAACACCTACGGTTGGGGTTTTGTCAATATTAATCTTCGTCCCTACTACTCGGAAGGCTCCAAAACCCTAGGCTTTGAGGTGGCGGAGCAGTTGGGTTGGCAGTTGCCGGATCATGTGGTGGCACCCTTGGCTTCCGGCTCGCTCTACACGAAGATTTACAAAGGCTTCCAGGAATTTGTTAAAGTCGGCCTGGTGCCCGACAAGGCTGTGCGCTTTAGCGGCGCTCAGGCGGAAGGCTGTTCCCCCATCGCCGCGGCCTTTAAAGAAGGTCGGGACTTTGTAGCGCCGGTGAAACCCAACACCATCGCCAAGTCCATCGCCATCGGCAATCCCGCGGACGGCGTTTACGCCCTTGAACTGGCCCGCAAAACCAACGGCCATATTGAAAGCGTCACCGACGCCGAAATTATCGAAGGCATGAAACTACTGGCGGAGACGGAAGGCATCTTTACCGAAACCGCCGGGGGCACCACCATCGCCGACTTGAAAAAACTGGTGGAAGCGGGCAAAATCGACCCGGAAGAAACCACGGTGGCTTATATCACCGGCAATGGTCTCAAAACCCAGGAGGCGGTTCAAGGCTACATCGGCGAACCCCTACTCATCGACCCCAAACTGGACAGCTTCGAGCGGGCGCTGGAGCGCTCCCGCACCCTAGAGCGCCTGGAATGGCAACAGGTGTTAGTCTAGTTCAGATATCAGTTATCAGATACCAGATATCAGTTATCAGTGAATGAGGGGCAATCTAACCGCCTCTAGTCTCAAATCCATTGTCTAACGCCCCCTCTTGGGAGGGGGTTAGGGGTGGGTTAGATTTCAAGTTAGACGCAGTTTATCTGTCATCTGATGTCTGTAATCTGACTATCTGTCCTACGGCTCTTCACTTGATTTATAAAACTTTTTCACTTATCACTTCCCATGGCCGTTAAAGTTCTCATTCCCACTCCCCTGCAAAAATTCACCAACAACCAAGCGACCCTAGAGTGCGAGGCCGCGAGCGTGAGCGAGTTGATCGACGCCTTGGAAAAGGCCTTTCCAGGGATGAAAGCCCGGATCTGCGACGAATCCGGCGCTCTCCGGCGCTTTCTCAACGTGTATGTCAACAGCGAGGATATTCGCTTTTTGGATCACGCCGCCACGGTCTTAAATGCCGGGGATGAAGTCAGTATTGTCCCCGCCGTCGCCGGGGGCTAGTCCCGAGGGGAGCTAGCGAAAACCCCGTTTTGATGGGAAAATTGCCATAAAAGTTAACAATCCCCCGCCGTGACTAAAATCCCCCCCGTTGATCTCAGCCGTCAGTACGCCCAAATTGAAGAAGAGGCCACGGCGGCGGCGCTGGCTGTTTTACGGTCGGGTTACTACATCGGCGGAGAGACGGTTCAGGAGTTCGAACGCCGCTTTGGGGAGTGGATCGGGACGCAATGGAGCGTCGGCTGTAATTCCGGCACCGACGCTCTTTATCTGGCTCTGCGGGCCGGGGGCGTCGGCCCGGGGGACGAGGTAATCACCTCAGCTTTTACCTTCTTCGCCACGGCGGAAACCATTTCCATCGCCGGCGCTAAACCGGTTTTTATCGATATTGACCCCCAGACCTTTAATTTGGATCTGGATCTGTTGGAAAGCGCCGTTACGCCCCGAACCAAGGCGATTATGCCCGTCCATCTTTTTGGGCAACCCCTCGATATGAAGCGGTTAATGGCGGTGGCGCAAAAATACAACCTGTTGGTGATTGAAGACTGCGCCCAGGCCACCGGCGCCCAGTGGGACGGTCGCTATGTCGGCGCCTGGGGAGATATGGGCGCCTTTAGTTTTTTTCCCACCAAAAATCTGGGGGGATGCGGGGACGGCGGCGCTGTGACCCTCAACGATGAGACCCAAGCCGAAACCCTACGAATGCTCCGGGAGCATGGCTCCCGCCAGCGCTACTGTCACGAAACCCTAGGGCTTAACAGTCGCCTAGACGCGCTCCAAGCCGCGATTTTGAGCGTTAAACTGCGCTATTTAACGGACTGGAACCGCCAGCGCCGGGAGGCGGCCCACTGTTACCAGCTATTATTGCAAGACCTACCGGACATAATCCTGCCCAGGGAAACCCCCGGCGGCACCCATGTTTGGAATCAATACACCATCCGCATTCCCGGCGGCGCCGACCGTCGCGACCGAGTTCGGGAAGTTTTGCGAGATAAAGGGGTTATCGCCATGGTCTATTATCCTCTCCCTCTCCACCGCCAGCCGGTTTACGAGTCCCTCGGCTACGGCGAAGGCAGTTTGCCGAAAACGGAGCGGGTCTGCCAGGAAGTGCTTTCTCTGCCCATTTTCCCCGGTATTACGGAAGGGGAGCAAGAACAAGTGGCTTTGGCTCTCAAGGCGGCGCTCTCATCTTTCTAAAGCCAACCATGCAAAGAACTTTGACGCGGCTCAGCCAAATGATCATCCTCCTGGCGGTGACCTTTACCCTGCTGACGGCGCTGGTGGCGGCGCTGTATGCGTCCTTAGAGACCCTAAGATTGTTGGGGGAACTCTTCACCCACCACTGGAAAATGGAGAATGTCGGCTTTCACTTTATCGAAGTCATTGAATTATTTCTCTCCGCCATCGCTCTGTTAATTCTGAGCACCGGACTCTACGAGCTGTTTATTCAACCCTTAAATGTGCCCAAACCATTACGGGTAGAGTCTTTTCACGAACTCAAATCCCACCTGGGAAATATTATTTTGCTCAATATGGTCGTGCTTTTTTTTGGAGATTTATCAGAGCAAAAAGAACCGACCGCTTTGCTCCAAGAAGCCCTAGCCATTGGTATTATTGCCGGAATCTTACTCCTCTTTACCCACCTCAAAGAAGCTCTTACTAATAGATGATATAGCGGCTTTCAGATTAGTGAAAACGCTCTTTGCTTGCCCTCATCCCCCAGCCCTTTCTCCCAGAATTGGGAGAAGGGGAGCCAAAACCCTCTTTATATCTAGGTTTTAAGTCTCTCTCGCTCTTTGGGAGAGGGATTAGGGTGAGGGTCAGACTGAGTCCCTAGTCTTGCTCCAAATTCCGGGGATCGAGGGCGTCCCGGAGACCATCCCCCAAGAGGTTAAAACAGAGAACGGTAAGCATAATTAACAGCGCCGGAGGCCAGACCAGCCAGGGTTGGAGGACTAAAATCGAGGCGTTGGTGGCGGTGGAGAGTAAATTGCCCCAACTGGGGTCCGGTTGCTGAATGCCAAGGCCGATTAAACTCAAGACCGATTCGGCGACGATGAAGCCCGGCACCGCTAGGGTGGCGGAGATAATTACATAACTGGCGGTCTGGGGCAAAATATGGCTCCAGAGCAAGCGCCAGGCGGAGGCGCCCATCACCCGGGCCGCCTGGACAAATTCCTGTTCTTTAATCGAGAGAACCTGACCCCGAATTACCCGGGCCAGACTCGACCAACTAATAAAGGAAGTAATGACCACAATTAAAATAAACCGTTGGGCGCTTCCCAGACCGGGAGGCAACACCGCCGCCAGCGCCACTAATAAATAGAGCGCCGGAATGGTCATCAGCACTTCCACCAGGCGCATCAAAACCGCGTCCAACCAGCCGCCAAAGTAACCGGAGGCGCCGCCGATGAATAACCCTAGGGGGAAGGAAATGGCGATGCCCAGTAGACCGATGAACAGGCTCACCCGGCCGCCGTAGAGCAAACGACTAAACTGATCTCGACCCTGCTCATCCGTGCCCAACAGATTTAAACGTCCCGCGCCCAGGGTTCCGAAAAGGCGCCGTTCCGCCTCAAAACCGGGAAAAATTTCCCGCATCTCCCAACTGGGGGGCAGGGGCAAACTGAGGCTCAGTAACCGATAGGGGTCGCCTTTGACCCACAACCGCACCGGGGAAGGCTGGCTCCAATCCACCGTTAAACGGCGCTCTCCCGTGTCTAGATCCGTCCGTCCCTGGGTGGTGGGATAAACCGTGGGGCCAATCCAATCGCCCTGGGGATTCCGCCAATGAATTTGGGTGGGCGGCAGAAGGGAGCCGTCGCTTTGGGAGCGGTAGGGGTCGTAGGGGGCGATCAAATCCGCCCCGAGAACCAAGAGATAAAGCAGGAGCAGAATACCGGCGCCGAGACGGGCCAGGGGATTTTTCCCGAGGCGGCGCCAAGCGTTGAGCATAGGGCTAAGCCACCGCCGCCGCCACTTTGGGCCAGCGCCCCACAGCCTCGCCAATCACCGCCAGTTGGGTCATCACTTCGTCGAAGCGCTCCGGCGTCAGGGATTGGGGGCCGTCGGAGAGAGCCTTGGCGGGGTTAGGATGGACTTCGATCATCAGGGAATCGGCGCCGGCGGCCAGCGCCGCCTGGGCCATGGCCGGCACATAGTCAGACTTGCCGGTGCCGTGGCTGGGGTCGATCATAATGGGCAAGTGGGTCAAGGCCCGCAGAACCGGCAGAACGGAGAGATCTAGGGTGTTGCGGGTGTAGTGGCTATCAAAGGTGCGGATGCCCCGCTCGCAGAGGATGACGTTGGGATTCCCCCCCGCCAAAATGTACTCCGCCGCCATCAGCCATTCGTCAATGGTGGCGGCCATGCCCCGTTTGAGCAGAACCGGCTTATCCTGGGCGCCGATTTTTTTGAGCATGGCGAAATTCTGCATATTGCGAGCGCCGACCTGGAGCACGTCCGCCACTTCGGAAATTTTGCCCAGATCCGCCACGTCCATCACTTCCGTAATGATGCCTAAACCGGTGGCTTCCTTAGCCGCGGCCAAGAGACCCAGGGCGCTTTCCCCGTGGCCCTGAAAGGCGTAGGGAGAGGTGCGGGGTTTGTAGGCGCCGCCCCGCAGAAATTGGGCTCCGGCGGCCTTAACCCGGCGCGCGGTTTCGATGATCATGGCTTCGTTTTCCACGGAGCAGGGCCCCGCCACCGTCACCACGGGATGATTTTTGCCGAAGGGAACGGGGCCGTTGGGGGTGGGAACGATGACTTCGCTGTAGTCGCCGTGGCGAAATTCCAGACTCGCCCGCTTGAAGGGTTGCTCCACCCGCAGGACATCCTCGATCCAAGGGCTAACCTCTTGGATTTGCAGGGGGTCGAGACCCGCAGTTTCCCCCACCAAGCCGATGACGACTTTGTGTTTGCCGACAATTTTTTCCGGGGTCAGGTTCCGTTCCGCAAATTCGGCGCTGATGCGGTTTATTTCTAATTCGGGGGTGCCGACCTTCATCACGACGATCATCGCAAGAGTCCTCTGGATTAAACAAGATTAGAGATTATAGGGGGGAGCGGTTCTGTACTGACATTGAAGCGGTTAAAGGGTCGGGCTTCGACTACGCTCAGCCCTCGCTTTGCCCCTCAATCCGGGAGACGCCGCCGTAGGTAGGTTGAATCAAGACTGTTGTAGAGCTTGACTTTTTATCTTAGCGGAATTAATCCGCCTGAGAGCGCGCCCGTCAGAAAATCCTAGGAATTAGCCAAAATCCCTTGACTCTCTGGAATTAACTACCCCGCCCCTAAGGAGCTTCCTCCACAGGCTACCGTGTATACACAAATGTCAGAATCTCCCCTAACCCCCCTTGGAAAGGCTACGGTGTACACACAAGTGGAGTCTGAGCTAGTTTCCATCCGAGGAAGATAGCCTCAAAGCGCCGCAGACCATGGATCAACCTGAGTTCGATGGAAAAAATAAGGGCTGAATTCTAAACTGGAAGAACGTTTCGGAGTATCAGCCATGGATATAAACAATCGTCTCGATATTACCTCAGTCTTCTGTGATGTGGATGACTTCTGTCAAACCTTTGAGTGGCACTACCAAAACGCCCAACTGCTCTCTGGCTCA
>JBKCES010000210.1:0-7324 GCA_046304295.1 Cyanobacteriota bacterium
CACTTCTTATCTTACGGTTATCCCCCAGATTTGTAAAGGTTTGTAACGCCTTTTTAACAAAAGTCTTTCTGATGGGAGTGATAAGTGAGGGTTATCTAAAATTCGGCGTTGAGGGGCGTGCGGGGGAAGGGGATTGCGTCTCGGATATTGCCCATGCCGGTCATAAATTGCACCAGGCGCTCAAAACCCAGACCAAAACCGGCGTGGGGGACACTGCCATAGCGCCGCAAATCCAAGTACCACCAGAGGTTATCGCTGGGAATGCCCTGGGCCGTCATGCGGGATTCCAAGACCTCTAGCCGTTCCTCCCGCTGGGAGCCACCGATAATTTCCCCAATCTTCGGCGCCAAAATATCCATGGCGGCCACGGTCTGCTGGTCGTCGTTGAGGCGCATGTAAAAGGCTTTAATCTGGGCAGGGTAATCCGTAACGATCACCGGGCGCTTAAAGACGGTTTCCGCTAGGTAACGCTCGTGCTCGGATTGTAGATCGGCGCCCCAGGCGACGGGATAGTCGAACTTTTGGTCGGCTTTTTCCAGCAGGGCGACGGCTTCGGTGTAGGTCAAGCGGGCAAATTCCTGATGGATAATATTGTCGGCGGTGGCGAGAACCGTGTTGTCAATGCGCTCGTTAAAAAAGGCCATATCCTCTGGGCAGGTCTCCAGAACCCGTTGGAAGACAAACTTCAAAAAAGCCTCCGCCAAGTCTTGATCCTCCTCTAGGTCGCAAAAGGCCATCTCCGGCTCCACCATCCAAAATTCCGCCAGGTGCCGGGAGGTGTTAGAGTTTTCGGCCCGGAAGGTGGGGCCAAAGGTGTAAACATTGCCCAGGGAGAGCGCCAGGGCTTCCGCCTCCAGTTGCCCGCTCACGGTTAGGTAAGCTTGTTTGCCAAAGAAATCCTGGCTAAAATCGATCTGATTCTCCTTCGTCCGGGGCGGATGATCTAAGTTAAGGGTCGTCACCGCGAATAATTCCCCGGCGCCTTCGCAATCGCTGGCGGTAATCAGGGGCGTGTGAACCCAGAGAAAACCCCGCTCCTGAAAAAATTGATGAATGGCTTGTGAGCAGGCGTTCCGCACCCGGAAAACAGCGCCGAGGGTATTGGTGCGGGGTCGCAGATGGCTGATGGTTCGCAGAAACTCAAAACTGTGGCGTTTTTTTTGCAAGGGATAGGTGGCCGGGTCCGCTTCCCCCACAACCTCCACTTTTTGAGCTTTTAACTCCAGGGATTGCCCCTGGGCGGGAGAGGTTGCCAACTCGCCGGTAATGACCACCCCGGCGCCGGTGTTAAGACGGGGCAGAAGGGCTTCGTAGTCCGGTAGGCTGGGATCGAGGATCACCTGTAAATTGGCCAGCGCCGAGCCGTCGTTGACTTCGATAAAACTAAACTCTTTTAACTGGCGCCGGGTTCTGACCCAGCCCTGAACGGTGACTTCAGGTTGGGGGAGCCCTTCGCGGAGGAGGGTAAGAATGGGTTGGGCGGTCATGGGGGAATTGGTAACGAAAAGGACGTTGGCTTCGGCTACGCTCAGCCAACGGTGATGGCTAGGCTTCCGTTAACGGTATCAAAACTCGGCACTGGGGCGCCTTACTGTCAAGCATGGTATTTATCAACTATCCGTCTACTCCCACGTGAGTTCGATGTTCTCCTGTTGGCAAGCCCGTTGCATCGTTTTAAGCTTGCTTTCTTTAATCTCGCCAAAGAGGTGAATCCGTTGCCGATGGTTTGGATAATATTCCCCGTAACATTTGATCTGACCAATGGCGGCTTTCCAATTAGGGGCGGATTTGAGTTCGATAATCTCTGTCTGGGTAACAATATCAATCCGCCCGGCAGGTGTCTGCACCTCGGTTTTGCCCTTCAGTTTCCGAGCGAGCCGGTCTCGATACCAAGACTCCGAACCTTGGGAAGGCGGGTTAACCGGCGGATCTGGCTCGGCGCCGTTAATCTGATTAATTGCGTCTCGAATACCTTTTCTGACCCAAACTTGCAAGGGATTTAACGTTTTTTTCGCCATGATTTTGCTCTATGTGATTTATGTGATTTTTTTCTTCCAAAGAGTTTAGATACTCCGTAACCCGCTAAGCCCACTACGGCGCCGACTGCGGCTACCGGGGCCATGGTTACGCCCACCGCCGTTCCCGCTACAGCCAGACCCATCCCGCCAACAACCGCCGAGGCTCCGGCTCCAACCCCAGCGCCGGCAACGACGGCTCCGATTGCGGTGGCATCTTGAGTTTCAATCGCTTTTTTGGCGCCATAGGCGGCGGAGCCAATCACCGCTCCAGCGGCGGCCACAGGCGCCGCCCCAATCCCAACGGCGGTTCCCGCCGCCGCTAACCCCATACCTCCCACTGTCGCCGAAACTCCCGCTCCAACAGCGGCGCCGGTAACAAGCGCTTGATCCGCTAAATTCGGGTTAGGTTCCTTTTCTGGGTGACTCATGATGCGTCTTCGATGGAGATACCCTTCATCTTAATATTTTAACGGCGCAGAGGGCCAAACTGTTAGGATATGTTCGCAATAACATAAGGTATCCAACCGGAGCCTGTTCCTAATTGACTTAGGCTTGCTATATCCCTTCTCAAAAACAGGGAAACTTTCCAAACAGCCTCCTAGGAGCGCTAAGATTAGAGCCAAAGTTTTTTTCTGCCATCAAACCTCATTGCCCAATGAATAGTCCCAAAGTTTTTTGCCTCGGTTTTCAAAAAACAGGAACCTCATCCATGGGGGAGGCCCTGAAAGTTCTAGGCTATCGCGTGGGCGGCTATGCGTCCTTCTGGGAATACCGAAATCGTTCTGACTTAACCTTAGCCGAGTTAGGGGAACGAGTGTTAGAAGTGGCGGATCAATTTGATGCTTTTCAGGATACTCCATGGCCCATTTTTTATAAAGAATTGGACGCAAAATATCCTAACAGTAAGTTTATCTTGGTTATTCGAGCGCCGGAAGATTGGATTAGAAGTGCCGTTGATGACTTTGGAGTCTATGACAACCCTATCCATCAACTTATCTATGGCGTGGGTCATCCTAAGGGTCATGAAGATCTCTGGATAGAGCGGTACCAACGCCACAACCGAGAAGTTCATGAATACTTCCAAGATCGTTCTCAGGATCTTCTTGTCCTCAACCTCAATCAAGGGGAAGTCACTTGGCAGAATGTGTGTAACTTTTTAGGTCATGAAGTTCCCGATATTCCCTGGCCTCATGCCAACACCAAACAGAGTAAACAAAGATTAATGTTTAAGCAACGTTTACTAAAACGCCTAAATTTGATTAGCTGGTTTAAAGGCTGAGAAAGTGTCTCATGGATGGAACAAACCGCCGTCGGTTTTCGAGTTGACTTTAGACCGGAATTTGACGAAGGAGTTGCGGCGTTAATAGGGAGTAGGCCCCCTAGAGGGGGATTAAACAGCCTTAGTGAGATGCTTGACCCTTATTTAAGCAGTCTCTAAGCGCCGCCGGCCTCCGCCGCCTGTTTTTCCCGTTTTTTGCGGTCGGCTTCGGCGCTTTCCGCTAAAACTTTGAGCAGTTGATCCACTTTATCGAGGTTACTGCGGTAGAGGTCTAGGTCTTTCTGGAACTTATCCCCGGAGAGCTTCAGCGCCTCCGCCAACTGGCCGAGGGTTTGTTGGCGCTGTTCGGTGTCTTCCGCCAGCGCCGGCGCTAGTTCCAACAGGGCAGTGTAAAGCCCAATGGCAAAGAGGCGGCTATATTTAAAATTCGGATTTTGGGCGATTTTATCCAGGGTCGTCAGTAAAAGGTTATTGTCCGGCGCCGTCTCAGCCGTTAAAACTTGCTCTAGGGTTAAGCCCTGAACGCTCTCCTGGAGCACCGTCGCGTCTTGCCGATATTGATCGGAGCCGCCGGAGATAGATTGACACAACGCTTCTAAAATAGCACCGAGATCCCCCGCTGGTTGGTAGCCCTGCATAAACTTATCAAAGGCCGTCACTACCCCCAAAGCAAAAATCGGGTCGTAGCGAAAGTCCCGGTTGACCACTAGGAGGTGCATTTCCACCAACAACTCTTCCACCAAGCGCCGATAGACCGAGCTGATGGGGCGGTTATAGCGCCGGTAAAAATCCCGCTTAGCGTCTGAAACAGTACGAATTTTAGTCACAACCGAGCCTAACAAGCCAAAGAAATAGCTTCCCTATTGTCCCCCGTCTGGCGGCCTTTGCCAAGGCGGGAGTAGTCCCCGGATTAACCAGTCGGCGCCGATGGCTTCGATTTCGACCTCCGAGAGTTCCAAGGCTCCAGTCATCAGCGTTAAGCCCAAATCTCCCACTGGCCCCGGCGCCTGGGCGCCGCCAATGAGTTTGGGGGCGAGAAAAGCCCAGAGTTCCTGAACGCAGTTGGCCGCAATAGCCGGCGCCGCCAGAACGCCGCCGCACTCCCAGAGAACCTGTAAACACTCCCGGCGGTAGAGTTCCGCCATAACTTCCCCAGGCGTCAAGCGGGGCAACACCAAGACTTCCACCCCTAGGGCCTCTAAACGCGCTCTCATCTCTCCGTCGGTACCGGTTTCCGTAACCACCAAAGTCGGCGCTAGGGTTTGTTCCCAGAGATTGGCTTCCTGGGGCAAGTCCAAACGACGACTCAACACCACCCGCAGGGGATCTTTAACGCCTTGCCCATGACTAGTGAGGCGGGGATTATCTCGACGGACGGTTTGTGCCCCCACGATCACCGCTTCGCACTCTCCCCGCAGTTGATGCACTCTTTGCCGAGCCAGTTCCCCCGTCACCCAGGCGCTGTGGCCGGAACTAGCGGCGATTTTGCCGTCTAGAGTCATGGCATATTTATAGATTCCCCAGGGACGGCGCTGGGTCACCCGCTGGATGAAGGCCCGATTCAGGCGCCGGCACTCGGTTTCCATGACCCCTACCGTTACCTCCAAACCGGCCTGCCGGAGGCGCTGGATTCCCTGGCCAGAAACAAGGGGATTGGGGTCGATCATTCCCGCCGCCACCCGTTGAATCCCGGCCCGAATAATGGCTTCAGTGCAGGGGGGCGTGCGACCCTGGTGGTTGCAGGGTTCGAGGTTAACGTACAAGGCGGCGCCTTGGGCTAACGCTCCCGCCTGACGCAGGGCGAAGATTTCAGCGTGGGGTTGTCCCGCCTGGGGATGGTGGCCCTCCCCGACAATTTGCCCGTTATTGACAATCACGGAACCCACTAAGGGATTCGGCGCCGTTTTTCCTAACCCTTGGCGAGCTAGGTCGAGGCAACGGGCCATATAAATTTCATCGGCGCTCATCTTACCAACAGGTTCCCTGACCCTGATCCCGAACCTCTCCCCCCGGTAGCGCCAGATAGCGCCAACGGTAACCCTGGGGTTTGAGCTTCAGTTCCAAAATTCCGTAAGTCTTATCTAGCCTGACCTCGCTGTTAGGCCGGGGAGTTTTGAAGGGATATAAACTCTTACCCCCGGCGCCGGCCACAAACTGGCGGATACCCCCAGATCTTTCCAACTTGCCCCGAAGTCCCTGGGGGGCGAAGCGCTCGTAGTCGTGGTCATGGCCGGAGAGGACTAACTCCGCCTTCGCTTCGTACAAATCTTGCCACAGCGCCGCTAACTCGGGGTTATTGCCGTGGACTCCAGAGGAAAAGCGGGGATGATGCCAAAAGGCGAGGGTACAGGTCTTTTTATTAGCCTGAAGATCTCGCTTTAACCACCTTTCCTGGGGGGAGCCGGCGCCGCAACCGCCGATGGCATCGCAGTTGGAATTGAGGGCGACCAGATGCCAGTTCCCCAGATTAAAACTGTAATAGCCTTGATCCCGCTTGCCCGCCCGAGCACCGAAATAGTCGTAGTAACCCTGGGCGCCGGGAGTATAGTATTCATGATTACCCGGAACCGGGTAGGTGATGGATTTGTATTTCCCCCATGATAAATCGTAGGAGCGCCGGAAAAAATCCAGTTCTCCCCGTTCATACTGGTTATCCCCTAGCGCCAAAACCGCCTGGGGTTTGACCCGACTGATCAGATTAGCGGTGGCCGCCATCTGACAACGGTCGCCCCGGCCCTTGCCGTCGTTAAAACCGCGATCATCTGGGGAACAGGCGATGTCCCCGGCGGCGACGATAGAGATTTCCGGGCTGGCCTGGGCGCCGACCCAGGAGAAGGTTAACCCCAAGACTAAACCTAGGGTCAGGACAAAAACCATCCCCCAACGAAAGAGCACCCTTAACCCCCCAACTTGCGATCCCGGTCCTGACGGCGCCGGTCTCGCCATTCCAGGGCGGTGAGGTAAAGAATACCGCCACTGACTAGCGCCAAGAGAACTAGGGCGACCAGAAAGAGCGTGTTTAATAAAGGCGTTGCGGTAGCGTCCACGGCGATTGAGATCCTAGGACTAGAAACCGTTGCGACCCCAGACCACCATAGCGATGGACCAGGTGAAGAGGGCGAGGACGCTGACCCAACCGAATGTCAAAATATCCATAATCGTGTGTTAAAGACGGACTCAAAGGAGAATCGATAGCAAAACTATGATAGGTCTATTGGGGTCGGTTTGCACAGGACTGAGGTAGATGGAGATCACGGTGCGGGAACGGTTGGAGTCATTGAAGGCAGGCGCTTTGGGGGCGCTTGTTTTGGGGTTAACGGCCGGGTTGTCCCTGACCCTTCAGGGCGTTTTCCGTTTTCCGGCGGAAGCGCCGACCCTCTGGAGCGCCGCCGGTTTCCTGCTGAGCGGTTTTCTCTTCGGCGTCACCTATCGCTACATTGTCCGGGGCGACGGCAATCCCCACCTGCGGGACGGCGCTGTTCTTGCCTTCGCCCTGGTGCGGAGCGCCGGTTATCTGCAAGCGTTAACCGATCCGGTTCAGTCCGGCGCCTTTTTGGCTTGGATTTGCCTAGAAAGCGTCCTCAGTTTCGGCGCCGCCCGCTCCCTCCTAGACTTGGCCCTCAACCGGCGCTGGTTAGGCGTCTTTAGCAGTCCCGAAGATTCTTAAAAGTCCAAGCAATCGGGAGCCTCTCAGGTTTTCACAGACAAGATGCTTGTTGCACTAAATTTTTCCTATGAGATGGTTATTCTGCTCGTTCAGATTACACCCGTCCAGATGACAAAGGTGAGATGCTCCCGTTGACCTTGCCCTAAAGAATACAACGACTAAACAGAGCATCGTAAGGAAACTGAGAGTCATTATTAGGGAGCTGATCCTCTGAATTTAAAGTGTTTTCTTGGCCAAGCAACGCTCTCAAGATAGGGCGCTATAGCGGTATTCAGACGTGTGAGAACACTGAAACCCTTACTCAGTAAGGGTTTCAGCCGTCTTATTTGTCCCTCACCAGCGCAGACACCGCTATAATAG
>JBKCES010000211.1:0-6802 GCA_046304295.1 Cyanobacteriota bacterium
GTTCTTGATAGAATTTCAGAAATTATTTGAGTTATATGTACACCGTAGCCTCTGGAGGGGTGGCAGGCGCTAGCCTGACGGGGTGGTTAAACCTCCTATCCTCAGTCGGCGCTTGTAAAGTTTTACATACAATTTTAAAGATTAAAGAGTTCAAAGCGCATCCGCCAAGGACTTCTAGGAAACTTCCAGTAAAACTACTTTTGGGTATGTACACAGAAACAATGACAGAGCAATGCTATAAATTATTCAAAGACATAGACTGAAGATAAGATTCTAAAGCCTCTGTCACTAACTTATTCAAATTTACCCCTCTTTCCTCAGCAAATAGCGCCGCCTGCCGATGGAGTTGACTGCTCACTCGCACATTGAAACTGCCCTTAAACGGCTTCTCTGGGATAATCCCCTTCTCCTCGCAAAGATCTAGATAATCATCAATCGCCGCCTCAAAATTAGCCCGCAGGCTAGGGACATCCTCCCCGTCAAAACTGATTAGACTCCGAATATACTCCACCTTTCCATAGAAAATTTGGTCTTCATCGTTATAGTGAACCGAACCAAAATAATCTTTGTATTGCATCTTATTATTCATAAGAGATTCTCTCCCTGAAGTAACTCAATAACTTGATCGACTTGATAACGCTTCAAGATATTTTTAGGATGGGGTTTATGTAATGTCAAGACCACGCCGTTTTGATGAATAAATCGCCGTCGCGATCCTCCTGTTTTGCCTTGGACCACCGCCTCAAAGCCCAAAACCGCTAAAAGAGACAGCAACTCATCCCAGCTAAAATCTTTGGGATGACTTAACAGCCTTTTGATCAGCTTTTCTTTCCGACTCACACCCCTTACTCAAATAAACTGCGACTAAAGCCAGTTACATTATGACACCTAGCGCCAACTAAATGCCCAATACCTCAAAATTACGGGCCGGCGCCCATCAACATTTTCGGCGCCGTCTGCCGATCGAGAAGAACCGATTGAGGCGACGGGTTTGCTATGATGGGTGGCGCCTGCTTCTATCCCCAGCGAATTATGTACTATTTGCCCGAACCGCCCTACTTCCTCGTCTTCGTCGGCCTCTTCATGGGGATAAGCTGTGGCCTAGCCTTTGAAGCCACCCTCAAACAAAAAGTCAAAATCTGGCTCAACACCCCCGACAGCACCCTACAAGATTTAGATTTACAACTGCCCTTCCTGGGCATCTGCGTCGGCGTCTGCGTTTTCCTCGCCTCCGGCGTCGAAATTTTCCTCGGCAATCCCTGGATCTCCTACGGACTCTCCCTACCCATCACCTTTTTTATCGCCGCCCTCGTCTGGCGCCAACTGGATAGCCTGCTGGGGCAACTCAAAGCCGGTGGCTCCAAAGCCATCGACCTCGACGTTTTTTAACCGGGCTTCGGCTACGCTCAGCGTGAATCCCCCTAAATCCCCCTTTGTAAGGGGGACTTTGAATGGACTCCGGTTCCCCCCTTTCCAAGGGGGGCTAGGGGGGATAAAACTCGCCTGTTTACTTTTTGAAACAGTCCTCCTAACGCCTATGTTCTCCTGGGAAACCGAACTTAGAGACTTAGCCGCAACCCAGGCGCTGGGCCGAAAATTAGCGGAAATTCTGACGCCGCCCCTCGTTCTCCTGCTCAAAGGCGACCTCGGCGCCGGCAAAACCAGTTTGATTCAGGGGCTTGCCCAGGGCTTAGGCGTCACCGAGCCGGTGGTCAGTCCCACCTTTGCGCTCATTAACGAATACTACGAAGGGCGCTGTCCCCTCTACCATCTCGACCTTTACCGCCTTTCCCCCGCGGAAACCGAAGTGCTTTACCTAGAGCAATACTGGGACGGTGTCGATTATCCCCCCGGCCTTGTCGCCATCGAATGGCCCGAGCGCCTGGGCCAACTACCGCCGGTTTACCTCGAAATCAAACTCGCCCCCCTAGGAGACGGACGTCAAATTAGCTTCCGCTGGAGTGGAGCACCGGCAGACGCCCCCGACCTAACGGCGCTGGCATGAGAGCGCCAAGGTTCCGGCCCCCCTCTCCCGCCTTGGGAGACGAAGGTCAACCCAAAGGGTTCTCAGAAGCTTGCGCGCCGCTCTATGATGAATAATGCCCTCTCTTTAATTTATAGGTGGGAACCCATTCTCCATGACCGATTTGCGCCAATCCTGCCAAGCCCTCGACGACCGATTGTCTAACCGCTTCATCGCCCTAGACCCCGGAGGGTACTGGATTATTTATGTAGATCGAGAAAACGCTTGCCTAGGGGTTAAACATTTTGCCAACGACATTAACGAAAAAGGGCTGGCGGTCGATCCTGAGACGGGGGAAGTGATTCCCTGTCAGGGGCCCGTTGTTCGCGAGCCGACTTTGACCTTAACGGGAAGAACCGCTAAGGAATTATGCGTCAAACTCTTTGAAGAAATGCAACCCTGTCTCGTCACCCTCTTGGATCACGCGGCTTATTTGGGTCGAGAATTAACCCGGGCCCAGACGGCGCTGATCGAGGAAACCGACTACGTTCAAGACTAGTATTTTTCCATGACCCAGACTCCCCTCGGTTCCGTCACCCAAGGCTCCCTTACCCAGGGCTTGGAAGTGCGGCTCTACCCCGATGTCTCCGTAGAGGAAATGCGAGTGGGAAAATTTCTGGTCATTCGCGGCGTCCGCTCCCGCTTTTTTTGCCTCCTCACCGATGTGGCGCTGGGGACGGCCAATCCTCGTATTTTGGCGAATCCCCCTCGCATTGAAGACAGTTTGATGCGGGCCGTGTTGGCGGGGAGCGGCACCTACGGGACCTTGGAATTAGCGCCGATGTTGATGTTAACCGAGACGGAGGATAAAGGCGGAAAACGGAAAACTGAGAACGGTTTAGGCTCCTACGAAGCCAACAGTAGCGCCGAAGTCGAGTTGTTGCCGGTGAAAACGATTCCAGCCCATTTCAGTGAAGTCTTTGAAGCCAGCGAGTTGGATTTTCGCACGGTGTTTGGTTGGGAGGACGATCCCTTCCGCCGCAATTTCGCCATTGGTCAACCCCTGGATATGGAGGTGCCGGTGTGTTTGGATTTAGACCGCTTTGTAGAGCGCAGTAACGGCGTTTTTGGCAAGTCCGGCACCGGCAAATCTTTCCTGACTCGCTTATTGATTTCCGGCGTGATTCGCAAGCAGGCGGCGGTGAATTTGATGTTTGATATGCACTCGGAATACGGCTGGGAAGCCATGCGGGAGGGCAAACAGGTCGCTACGGTTAAGGGTCTGGGGCAGTTGTTTCCGGGGCAGGTGGAAATTTTTACCCTTGATGCCGAATCCACCGAACGGCGGGGTGTTAGCGGCGCTCGGGAATTATTTTTAAGCTATGAGCAAATCGAAATCGAGGATATTCGGCTGGTGGGCTTTGAACTGGGCCTTTCGGAAGCGGCGCTGGATAACGCCAATATTCTCTTCGCGGAATTTGGTCGGGGTTGGATTAATCACTTACTTTTAATGTCCAATGAGGAGATTAAGTTTTTCTGCGAAGAAAAACAGGGTCATCCCGGCTCCATTATGTCCCTCCAGCGTAAACTACGGCGCTTGGATAATTTAAAGTATCTGCGCAACAGTTGCCCCCACAATTATATTGATCAAGTTTTGCAATGCCTTGAAGCCGGTAAACACGTGGTAATTGAATTTGGCTCTCAATCTAACCTATTGGCTTATATGTTAGCCACCAATATGATCACCCGCCGGATTCATAGCACCTATGTCAAGAAATCAGAAAAATTTCTGCAAAGTAAAAATCCCAGCGACCGTCCCCGCCAGTTGGTGATCACCATCGAAGAAGCCCACCGTTTCTTAGATTCCCATATCGTTCACCAAACCATTTTCGGCACTATCGCTAGGGAAATGCGGAAATACTTTGTTACTCTCTTAGTGGTGGATCAGCGCCCGTCGGGGATTGATAACGAAGTCATGTCCCAAATCGGCACCCGTATCACCTGTTTACTCAACGATGAAAAAGATATTGACGCCATTTTTACCGGCGTTTCCGGGGGACAAAATCTCCGCTCCGTCTTAGCCAAGTTAGATTCTAAACAACAGGCTTTAGTGCTAGGTCACGCCGTTCCCATGCCTGTGGTTATCCGCACCCGTCCCTACGACCAAAAATTTTATCAAGAAATCGGCTATACCGATTGGCGCGGTCAGGACGACGCAAGCCTCCAGCAAGCCGCGGCTCAGGCCAAGGCCGACCTAGGATTTTAGACCGTCTAAAAAATCGGGAATTAGCGCCGGTTATGAGAGCGCTCGTTTCTCCAGCATCGTTGCAGAAGTTTGGGCCGACGCGGCCACCTTCAAGGCATAAAGACTAGCGGACAATTCCACGTAGAGAGGCGCGCCGTTGATTAAGTGGTCTAAAACCGCCTGGGTATCTTTGAGAAATAAGCCCCGCTTACTGCCCACTTCTAAACTGCGTTTTTCCTCCCCCCGGAGCAAAACCCCTTCCTCCCCGTCAAAAATCAGCGTTCCCCCTTCGCCTTGGATGAAAAACCGGCGCTCGCCCCAGGCGAAAACTTCCCCTTTACCGTAGAGGACTTCCGCCATCACGCCGTTTTGGAAAGCCAATTGAGCCTGGCATAGACACCCCCGATAATAGGGAGACTGCGCCCTCGGCCAAATCCGATTTTGGCAATTCACGTCGGCCACGGCACCGAAAAGATCTGTCAGTCGGTGTAAACGGGACAGCGCCGCGATTAAGGGAAAACCAAATTCCTCGGGATGGTAAGTCCAGCGCTCCGGCGCCGGGGTCTGGGGTTGAACTGTCGCATAACGGGCGTAAGCGACGGCGCCGATTTCCGGCAGATAGCGCCGAATCGCCTGGTGCAGGCCTCCCAAGAGTTCAATGTGTTCGACGTGGAGCAATTTACGGCGCCGGCTCGCCAGGGCCAATAAGGCCTCGCCCTGGGCGTAATCGAGGCAGAGGGGATATTCGACGACGACATGTTTATCTGCTTCTAAAGCGGCCTGGGCCATGTCCCCGTGATCCCGGTTAATCCCGCAAATGATCACTAAATCCAAGGCCGGCGCTTGAACTAGCTCCCGCCAATCCCAATAGGGGGTCAGACCGAATTTTTCAGCAAAGGCAGAGGTGGTTTCCGGGCGATGACCCGCGACGGCCACTAAGCGCGCCCGCCGGTCTTCTTGCAACGCCTCCGCCCGTCGGGTGGCCGCAAAACCGGCGCCGATTAAGCCAACTTGAATCACCTGGTCTCCTGATGATCGAGATTTAGAGGACGTTGAGGAAGCCCCCCTAGCCGCCCATTTTACCCGCCGCCGGACAGTTCAGCTCTTTCTTCCTGGGGCCAGAGCGCCGTTAAAATGCGAAGGAACCCGACTTAACTTTTCCCCTGCCGCGATTATGGCGCTCACTCCCTCTGTTATGCTTCCCCTGGGCACCCCCGCCCCGGACTTTTCCCTGCCGGACGTCACGACAGGTCAAAACGTTTCTTTAGCGGACTTTCCCGACCAACCGGCGCTGTTGGTGATGTTTATCTGCCGCCATTGCCCCTTTGTTAAACATATTCAGAGCGAACTGGCCCATTTAGGGCAAGATTATCCGCGGGAAAGCCTGGCTATTGCGGCCATCAGCGCCAACGACGCCGAAAATTATCCCGCCGATGGGCCCGCTAGTTTAAAGGAAATGGTGGAAGAGTTGGGTTTTAACTTTCCCCTCCTCTACAACGAGTCCCAGGAGACGGCCCGGGCCTATCAAGCGGCCTGCACCCCGGATTTTTTCCTCTTTGACCGCCAGCGCCGTCTGGTCTATCGGGGGCAGTTGGACGACAGTCGTCCCAGTAACGAGATCCCCGTCACCGGCGCCGACCTCCGGGAAGCCATCGACGCGGTTTTGGCTGGGCGACCGGTCAACCCGGAGCAGAAAGCCAGCGTCGGCTGTAATATCAAGTGGAAAAATGAGATCTAAAGTTTTTTGATGTCTGACCCTTCCCCCTGGCTCGCGGCCCTGCGTCAGCGCCGGGTCATCGCCGTCATCCGCTCTGATAACCCTGATTTGGCGCTCCGTTTAGCCCATCTGGCGGCGGAGGCGGGTATCGGTTTAATTGAAATTACCTGGAACAGCGCCGAGCCGGGTCGCTTAATCGCCCAACTGCGGCGGGACTTGCCCCAGTGTTGGATCGGCGCCGGCACGCTGTTAACCCAGGCGGATTTAGAGGACGCCCTAGGTTGGGGCAGTCAATTCTGTTTTTCTCCCCATACCCATCCCGAACTGATTCGGTTCGCCCAAACCCGCTCCATTCCCCTGGTTCCCGGCGCCTTAACCCCCACGGAAATCCTCGGCGCTTGGCAAAACGGCGCCGAAGTCGTGAAGGTGTTTCCGATCCAGTCCGTCGGCGGCCCAGCCTATCTCCGAGCGCTTCAGGGCCCCCTCGGTTTTATTCCCCTGATTCCCACCGGCGGCGTTACTCTGGAAAATACCCCGGCGTTTCTCTCTGCCGGCGCTATTGCAGTGGGGTTATCAGGCGCTTTATTTCCCCGGGCCTTGGTGGAAGCTCAGGACTGGCGGCGCTTGGGCCAGCATCTGCGCTCCTTTGTGGAAGACCTGGAGCTTGAAGCCAGTTCCTCTCTTTTATAAGTTACCGTGTACGCACAAATGTCCAGATCCCCCCTAGCCCCCCTTTGAAAGGCTACCGTGTACACACAAGTTGAGCTTAGACTAGGATTGTCCCTTAAAAGTAGCAGTTCTTATGAATAACCCAATCATCATTCACGCTGAAACAATTCAAGGAACCGCTTTTGGTGACCCTCGTTTAGTAAAAAGG
>JBKCES010000212.1:0-2985 GCA_046304295.1 Cyanobacteriota bacterium
GGGGGTTAGGGGGATTCCAGCTCTTCTACTCGATACCGCCACTCCCGGCGAAGGAATCCGCTTCTTTGACAAAGCCGGAGTAGGCTTCCATGCCGTGCTCGCCAATATCCAAACCGATCATTTCCTCATGTTTGGAGACGCGGATGCCAAGGGTTTGCTTGAGAATAAACCAGAGCGCCACGCTAAAGGCGACGGTAAAAGCGCCGACGGCGACAATACCAATAATTTGATTAATCAACTGTCCAATGCCGCCGCCATAGAAAAGACCGGAAACGGCTCCTTCCGCCGGAGCAATGGGGTTTTTCGGATCGGCGAAGAGACCCACCGCCAGAGTGCCCCAAACTCCGTTGACCAAGTGAACGGAGAGAGCCCCCACCGGGTCGTCAATTTTAAGGTTGTCGAAGAAAGAAACCGCGTAAACCACCAGCAGACCGCCCAGTCCGCCGACAATTACAGCGCCCCAATAGGAAAGGACATTACAGCCAGCGGTGACCGCGACTAACCCAGCCAAAATACCGTTAATCACCATACTGAGGTCGGGTTTGCCGTCTTTGGACCAGCAGGTAAAGGTGGCGACGATTCCCCCGGCGGCAGCGCCAAGGTTGGTGGTGACGGCGATATAACCGCAGGCCGGATCGGCGGCTAACTGGGAGCCGGGGTTAAAGCCAAACCAGCCGATCCACAAAATTAAGCAACCCAGGGTGGCAAGACTGAGGTTATGACCCGGAATAGCGCCGGGACGGCCTTCCACAAATTTGCCAATCCGGGGGCCTAAAATCACGGCGCCGACTAAAGCCGCCCAGCCGCCGACGGAGTGAACCACCGTTGAACCCGCAAAATCTTTAAACCCTAAGGTCGCAAGCCAACCCGTTCCCGCCCAAACCCAGTGGCCGGTGATGGGGTAGGCAACGCCCACGAGAATGACACTAAAAATCAAGAAGTCGGTAAACTTAATCCGCTCCGCCACGGCGCCGGAAACAATGGTGGCGGCGGTGCCGGCGAAGGCGACCTGAAAGAGGAAAAAGATTGGCACAGGCAAACCGGCCGGGAAGGGAGACAGACCGTAGGCCTCGGAGTCTCCGCTGAGGAACCAGCCGCCTAAACCGATGAAGGGATTTTCAGAATTGCCGAACATTAAAGAGAAACCGATAGCCCAAAAAGCCATGGTGGCCAGCGCAAAAACAATTAAGTTTTTCGCCAGAATATTTACCGCGTTTTTCTGCCGACACAGTCCCGCCTCCAACATGGCGAAGCCGGCGTTCATAAAAATAACGAGGATGGAGGCGATTAAAATCCAAATGGCGTTGAGGTTGCCCTGAAGCGTCGCCACGCTTTCATTAACGCTCTCCACCGTAATTTCCACCACTTCGGTTCCCTGGGCCGCCACCGCCGTATGCCAAACCACCACAATGACGGCGGTTAGGGGAATGCAAGCCAACCAGTAGGGAGAAATATAGCGCCCTAGATCTGACCAGAAAGAATCGCCGCTAGACGACCGGGGAGGAGAGGAAGAGGCAGGAGAAGACAGCCTCCGGTTCAGCAGTGAATTTGACATCTGTAAACGTTATAAGTTGAAGTCCGCTAAGCCATTTATGCTCTATAGTTCAGAGAATTAGGGTTGTCGTCGACCCCAGATCCCGACCCAGACAGCAAAGCATGGCGATCGCTTTAAGCTTATGGATTATTTAACGTTTGAGCGGGGCTTTCTGTATTTTTGACTACTTCCTTTGTGATGACTTCATGTGAAGAAGACATTCTATTTTGCTAGCCTTCAATAAAGCGCCGGGGAGACCAGGAGCCGTGGAGGGGGTAGGGAAGATGATGTTTGAGGCTTAAAGTGGCTAAAGGGGCCTGAGTAATATCCTCGGCGTTTAAAATCACGAGTTGGGAGCGATGCTCGGCGCTGTTATATTTCAAAACTAAGAGCCATCCCTGATCTTCCCCCTGACTATCGGGACGGGGCACAAAAATCGGCTCGCCGCTAAAACCCTGAGGTGCGAAGGAATGGATCTGCTCGGCGCCGGTTTCGAGGTCAAGTTTAATAACGGCTTGAAGAGGGGCGTTGCCAACGGGGGCATGGGCGGCGCCGCTGTAGAGATAACGGTAAGGACGGCCGACGTTTTGGGGATGGAGGACGGGAAACTCGCAACAGCGGCTCAACAGACGCCGGCGCCCGACGGTTCGGGAGCTTAAATCCACAGTAAAGCGCCAGAGTTGGCCGGGATCTAAATCGGCAAAGTTCACCTGTTTGTAATCTTGACCGGGATTAATTTGGGGCAGGGAGGCGTAGCAGACGGAGTCGAGGTAGATCTTATCTCCTTCCTCCCAGGCGTTGGCGTGGTGGAAGACAAAACCGGCGTCCACCGTGAGGATAATCGGCTCGCCGTAGGGGGGACGGCGGGGAATCAGGATTAGTCGGGCCGGTTGGTCGGCTTGGAACTGGACGCACTCCCCGGCGCCGCGAAGCCCGAAGAGATAGGGCAAAGGGTTAAACCGGACTTGATTTTGTAAAAAGATGGCGTAGCGGGGCGTAATCGCGAAGTCGTGAATAAAGGAAAAACCGGGAATCTGATGGCGGTGGGAGCGAGTTAACTGCCCATCCGGGTCAAACTCCAGCAGGGTAATTTCACTTTTGGGGCCGCTTTTCAGGGAAAAATTGACTAAACAGGGTTCTCCCCCATCCAAGTCGCAGTGGGGATCAATCCGGGGATGGGCGGAGAAGGCGTGGCCCGGACTCAGGCGTCCTTCTAGATCATCTAAACCCAAGGTTTCCAGAGTGCGAGGATCGAGGCGGTGGGGCTGGGCCGCTTCCCAAAGCGCCAATAATTTTCCGCCCCAGTAGATAATATTAGTATTCGCAATATTTTTTAAACGCAGGTCAAAGGCGTTGGTCAGCCAGCCGCCGGGGGGTTGGGTGCCGAAGACACCCCGGTAGAGCATTTTGCCTGCGGCCTGTTCTTCGACGTAGCCCTGGGTGCGGACAAA
>JBKCES010000213.1:0-2912 GCA_046304295.1 Cyanobacteriota bacterium
CATCGACCAGCTTTGGGGAGAGCGCCTACGGGAGCGGGTTTTAAGTTCTGGCGCAACCGTGGTCATCCGACCTGATTCCGGCGATCCCGTCGCCGTGGTGGCCCAGGCCTTAGAAAAATTAGCCGCCCATTTTGGCTACACCCTAAACCCCAAGGGTTATCGAGTCCTCAACGCCGTTCGCCTAATCCAAGGAGACGGGGTGGACGAAACCCAAATTGCGGCCATTTTGGAACAAGTGGAGCGCCTGGGCTTTAGCGCCAGTAATGTGGCCTTTGGCATGGGCGGCGCTTTGTTGCAGAAATTGAACCGGGACACCCAAAAATTCGCCATGAAGTGCAGTGAAATTCAGATTAACGGCCAGGCCCGCTCCATCCGTAAGGCGCCGGTCACCGATCCCGCTAAAACCAGTAAAACTGGACGCTTGGCGCTGGTGAAAACGCCCCTGGGCTATCAAACCCTGCCTTGGCGTCCCGACCTTGAGGACGAACTGCAAGTCGTCTATGAAAACGGGAGCCTACTCCGGGAGCAGACCCTAGGGGAAATCCGCCAACGGGCCTGGTCAAATCGGCAATGCGGTGATTTCAATACCCGCCATACTCAGGGCAACGCCCTTCTCAGCAACCGCTAAACTTTAACCATGAACCGTTTTCAATCCCTAGTGGGACAACCCCAAGCGGTGGAACTTCTACAAGCGGCGCTGGCCCGGGAGCGAATCGCGCCGGCCTACCTCTTCGCCGGGCCCGAGGGCGTGGGCAAATCCTTAGCGGCTCGGGCCTTTGCGGAATCTCTGCTCATGGGGCGTCTGACCGCGGAGGAACAGAATCGCCTGCGCCAACGCTTTTTTGCCGGCAATCATCCCGATCTACTTCTGGTGGAACCCAGCTATCTCCATCAGGGTAAACTCTTCTCCGCCGAGGAAGCCGAAAAACAGGGTCTCAAGCGCCGAGCGCCGCCCTTAATCCGCATCGAGCAAATTCGGGAGATCAACCAATTTCTGAGCCGTCCTCCCCTAGAGGCGGAGCGGGGAGTCATCATTATTCAGGAAAGCCAGACCCTGAACGAAGGCGCCGCCAACGCCCTGCTGAAAACCTTGGAGGAGCCGGGAAGGGCGACTTTAATTTTACTGGCGCCCAGCGTCGAAGCCCTCCTGCCCACCCTCATTTCTCGGTGCCAACGGATTCCCTTCTACCGCCTCGGCGACGCCGATTTAATCCAGGTGCTCCGGCGCCTCGGCCGCCAAGATATTCTCCAGCAAGAGGAACTGTTAACCATCGCCCAGGGCAGTCCGGGGATCGCGCTTGCGGCGGCGGAATACCTCCAAGCCCTGCCGGACTCTCTACGCCAGAGCCTTCTCCAACCGATCCCCAATCCTCTGGCGGCGCTCAACCTCGCCAAACAAATCGACGGCAACTTAGACGGAGAGCAACAGCTCTGGCTAGTGGATTACCTGCAAGCCGCCTACTGGCAGAGCCGCCGCTCGGCGTCGATTCTCCAGCGCCTCGAAAAAACCCGCAAAGCGCTTTTGGCCTATGTCCAACCCCGTCTGGTATGGGAAAACACGCTCTTAGCGCTTGCGGATCTAGCCTGACGTCAAACTTAACATTTGGCGTAGCCTAGACTGAGACTGAAAAAATTGGCTTCCCCAGTGGGCGGAGCAATGATTGTAATGATCTTTACAGCCAACGGGGATCAGGCGGTGTTAGCTTAAACAACATCAGAAACCCCGATAATAACCCCCGATTCCCATGGCTCAGATTTTAGATCCCCTGCCCGGCGGCGCTCGTAACACTCTCCTCTGCTGTTACGTCAATGCGACCAGTCACATTCAGATTGCTCGTATTACCAATGTCACCAACTGGTACTTCGAGCGGGTGGTCTTCCCGGGTCAGCGTCTCGTCTTTGAGGCCTACGCGGAAGCCCTGCTAGAGATTCACTCCGGTATGATGGCCAGCGCCATTCTCTCCGACACGATCCCCTGCGACCGTCTCCGGGTCAACGATGACGAGGACGAAGAGGGGGAGGAGCAACCGGATAATGGTCACAGCCATCCATCGGCGGAAACGGTGACGGAACCCGCCGCCGTCCTTGGCTCTCCCGCTCCTATCGGCGGCTTTTTCCCCCAGAAGGAATCGGTTTTACTGCCCGTCGGGGTTTAGCGTTTCCTCGCTCCCCGTCAATCTGTGTCAGAAGGCGAGTGACCGGCCATGTGCCCCCGGATCGGCAAAACCGAGATTTAGCCAGAGTCGTCACTCCCCTTGACTGCCACTCGGACTAGTCGTTTTTTCGCCCTAGCCGTTATAGTGGACAATTAAGCAGGCCCACTCTCACTTAGGAATAGGGAGTCGTAATGGACTTTAATTTTGACTTTTCAGCGACGGAACTAGAAAAATCTGAAGACAATACTCTTATTCAATACCTCCAACAGCAACACCCAGACACCCTCGCTTGGGTGGCCCAGTCCGCTAGCTCGGAGATTAAAGAAATCATCAGCCAGAACGTGCGGGGCTTAGTGGGCATGCTCCCGGACGAAGATTTTCAGGTGCAGATTACCACCGACCGGGACGATCTGGCTAATTTACTAGTTTCTGCCATGATGACGGGCTACTTTTTAGGGCAAATGGAACAACGCAAGAACCTCGACGCCAGTTTAGCCGGCGCCGATAGCTTGAAAACGCCGCCCCCTTTGTTTTAAGGTTAACCTCCCTTAGCGAAACTTCCCATAACTAGGGCGGAGAGCAACAGGCCCGGAATCAACAACACGATCAGCATTAACAGTTGGTCAGCGGTCACGGCGCTAGGCTCCTAATAAATAACTTTCGTTGTCACCTTAGCGAATTTTTGCCCTTCTGGCCCTAGGATTTTTCCCTACCTTTGATAACGCCATCATGTTAGCCACCTCCACCTCCACCTCC
>JBKCES010000214.1:0-12462 GCA_046304295.1 Cyanobacteriota bacterium
GTTCAGAAGAGACCCCAGCGCCGGAATCGTCCCAAAAGCGCCGACCAGCGCCGTTTTGTAGAGGATAGCGCCGATTGTCCAGCGCCGCCATAAGGCGATAACCAATCTTTAGTAAAAGTACCAGCGCCGTTAAGACCACTCAGAATCAGCGCCGGATAAAAGCTCAAACTTCAGCGCTGATTATCCAGCGCCGCCATCAGGGACCAAAAAATTTTTAGTAAAACTATCAGCGCCGTTATTATTCAAAACAGATCCCAGCGCCGGAATAGTCCCAAAAGCGCCGACCAGCGCCGTTTTGTAGAGGATAGCGCCGATTGTCCAGCGCCGCCAAGACGATAACCAATTCTTTACTAAAACTACCGGCGCCGTTAACACAATTCCAAACCAGAGCCGAAATAGTCCTAAAAGCGCCGACAAGCACCAGCGCCGTCATAGTGACGATAACCCATCTTTACCAAAACCACCGGCGCTATCATTTTAAGAATCATCCTGATCAAGGCAAAAGACGCGTTGAGTAATAGACTTTACAAAATCGGCGCTTGCTGTCAGCCTAACGTTTGAACGCACCCGCCATGCGTAAGCTTGGATATTTATTTAGTAGTCTTTCATAGGGTCGGGTGCAGTGAGGTGTTAGACAGACAAGCTTTAGATTAATGTTGTTGGTGAAATTTATCAAGGTGTATTAAACTTTTACAGGATTGGCGTAGAAAGTGTGCGATCATGTTTGCACAGAATCAATTAGAAAATTAGGCAATGGCAAGAGTTTTCTGGTTATTGAGAGAACTTTGATCATCTGATTGTGGAGATTTATCTAATTGCGGAGATTTAGATGCGCCAAGAAGTAAGCCAATGATGACAATAAGCAAAAACACTCCTCCTATAATGCCTATACAGACTAAAGCTGCTTTTTGTGCATCTTTTCGTTGTTGCTTAAGATGTGAATTAATTGATAATATCGTTGCTGATCTCTTAAATGAGCCATTAAATATAGATTCAAGCAAATTAATTGCTGCTGGATCAACAATAAGACGAAGCCTGTGGCGGCCTGGTTGTATCAAAGAAATCTCCACAATGGTTTCGGAAGCTGCTCCCCAAGCTCCTAAGTGTGCTCCAATTTGTGCCCCTGCACGCCCAGCCACTACTCTTCCAAGAATACTACTTACAATAGCTTGAGCAGCTACATCCATATCATTGTTTTTTTCTTTTGTTCTGCACTTTCAACCTCATATTGCATTAAATCTGCAATTTCAGAAAATAGAAAGAGGCCGCTTTCTTGGTATCGTTGAACGACATATCCTTCCATGAGGCGGCATTCGCCCTCCTCTACATGTACCCCTCTTACTTCGACAAGAGGATATTCATCCCATTTTCTTAGTGGTCTCATGATTTTTGGATCGTTATAACTAGGGGGTATGCGGCGGGGGACCGCATAGGGCGTGTCATCAATTAAATACAAAAATTACTCCAGGCAAGGCTTTGACCCCTTAACTGAGATGATCCTTTTATGTTTGGAATTGCTTGCTCTACAAGGCTTACAGAGCTAAATGATGACAGGACCTAGGCATTGCAACGAAAACATTAAACTGACGTAGACACTTTAGCACCGTTTTTCGAGGAAGTCAACCCCTGTCCAGCGCCGATTAGCGCCGGCACCGTGTAACTCCGCTAGGAGATCCGCTCTAAGTCTGACTGGGTAAGGGTTTAGAAAAATGTAAAGTTTTATTAACGCCGCATAACACGCTGTGCCTGATCTCAGTAAACTAAGTTACCGTAAGACTCGCCGGGATTATCTCCTTGGCGTTATGCCGCCCAATAGCCCCCTATGATCCAACCGGCGCCGAAGCGAAAATTCCTCGACCGACTACGAGACCTCCTGCGGGCTAAGCATTACAGCTATCTCACCGAAGAGAGCTACGTCAACTGGGTTAGACGGTATATCCTCTTCCACAACAAAAGACACCCCCAGGAGATGGGCGACCAAGAAGTAGAAGCCTTCCTGACCCACCTAGCCGTCGTCGAAAACGTCGCCGCCTCGACCCAGAACCAAGCCCTGTCGGCGCTGTTGTTTACCTAAGATCGGAACGCCTCTAGATTCGGGGTGTTTTTTCGCAGTCATTACCTTAGGTGCTGAAATATTTGGCCGCCGGGTGGTAAGCGACCAGCGCCGTGGTGGATTGTTCAGGGTAAACCTGCTCGCTTTCGTCCATAAAGAGGATAATGCGGTCGGTTTGTAGTAAATCCAAATTTTTATACTGGTTCTGCATATTGGGACAGGCGGGATAGCCAAAACTATAGCGGGAGCCTTGATAACGTTGCTGGAGAATGTCCCGAATATTCAGCGCCGTTATTGTTCAAAACAGATCCCAGCGCCGGAATAGTCCCAAAAGCGCCGACCAGCGCCGTTTTATAGAAGAAATCGCCGAAAGATCACTCTTGAGAAGTCGGCTCTAACGCAGTGTTAAATTTCTGCCTTTCGGCGATTTGCATGAGTAGTCGAAGCGCCTCATTAACCGCGCTACTTGTTGGAAAAGCTTGAGCAACATCAGGATCAAGTAACACTACATTCGTTCCTGCCCTGTAGCGCTCGACATATTTCCCTCTAACACCGCCCTGCATCTTGGTAAAGTCATATTCAGGTCTTAAGTCGTCTTCTAGCCCGTGGTCACTCTCCATTTTCATAAAACCTCCGTTCATTTCGGGTTGCCTCTCTTGCGCTGATAATCCGAACTCGATCTATTAGATTTGTGTGTGAGACTATTAGGATACGATTAGCACTGGATAATCCAATAATAACATAACGCTCCTCGCCATAGGAATGCTCTGGGTCAGGGAATGTCATAGATAAGGGATCGTTGAAAACAGTAGATGCCTCGTTAAATGAAACACCATGCTTTTTCAAGTTTGAGTTTGCTTTGTCTGGATTCCATTCAAATTGCATCTAAATAAGACTTGCTATTACACTTCAAAGTTTAAGTTTAACATCAAAGAAAGTGTATAATATTTCATTGATGCCCCTTACAAGTGCAAGTATTTTACTATCAGCACCGTTATTATTCAAAACAGATCCCAGCGCCGGAATCGTCCCAAAAGCGCCGACCAGCGCCGTTTTATAGAGGATAGCGCCGATTGTCCAGCGCCGCCATAAGAGAACAAAAAATTTTTAGTAAAACTATCAGCGCCGTTATTGTTCAGAAGAGACTCCAGCGCCGGAATCGTCCCAAAAGCGCCGACCAGCACCGTTTTATAGAGGACAGCGCCGATTGTCCAGCGCCGCCATAAGGGAACAACAAATCTTTAGTAAAACTATCAGCGCCGTTATTGTTCAGAAGAGACCCCAGCGCCGGAATAGTCCCAAAAGCGCCGATCAGCGCCGTTTTGTAGAGGATAGCGCCGATTGTCCAGCGCCGCCATCGGGCGATCACCAATAGTTACCAAAACTACCAGCGCCGTTAAGACCACTCAGAATCAGCGCCGGATAAAAGCTCAAACTTCAGCGCCGATTAGGGCCAGCGCCGCCATAAGGGAACAAAAAATTTTTAGTAAAACTATCAGCGCCGTTATTATTCAAAACAGATCCCAGCCGCCGGAATAGTCCCAAAAGCGCCGACCAGCGCCGTTCTGTAGAGGATAGCGCCGATTGTCCAGCGCCGCCATAAGGGAACAAAAATTTTTAGTAAAACTATCAGCGCCGTTATTGTTCAGAAGAGATCCCAGCGCCGGAATAGTCCCAAAAGCGCCGACCAGCGCCGTTTTGTAGAGGATAGCGCCGATTGTCCAGCGCCGCCATAAGGGAACAAAAAATTTTTAGTAAAACTATCAGCACCGTTATTGTTCAGAAGAGACCCCAGCGCCGGAATCGTCCCAAAAGCGCCGACCAGCGCCGTTTTGTAGAGAATAGCGCCGATTATCCAGCGCCGCCATAGAACAATAACCAATCTTTACTAGAACTACCGGCACTATCATTTTAAGAATCATCCTGATCAATGCAAAAGATGCGTTGAGTAACACACTCTACAAAATCGGCGCTGGCTGTCAGCCTAACGGTCGTGTTCAGCGGCAGCAAGCAACCTTAATATCATTGCCAAGAACTTTAGCTGTCCGCTGCAACACAGTTGTTAGACTGCTAAATAGAGGAGTTCCCCTGAACCTTTCCAACACCACCACACATACGGTCACAAACTTCAGGAGTTCCATCACATATGCATGGCTTCTTGTCGGTAACCGTTCAGGGGGTTATCCAAAATTTGGACGCTATAAGATTAGACGATTTCTGTATTGAAAATGCCGGGTTTTGATTATTTTAGGTTTTCTCTTAATAATAAAAATCCCAATTCCCGGCTCAAAATCCCCATCTTGCCAGATTGAGCTGTGTTGCGTGTTTTGGTAAAATTCCCTGAAAACCATACCCAGTAAGGGTTTGACTCTTTTAGTACACAATTGATCACCCCCCTGAACGGTTACTCTTGTCGAGTGAAGGAGGACAATCAGAACCAGCACAAATTTGTTTCCTGGCAGAGGCAGCTTTTTCATCACTAGGGAACTTAAGAAGCTTGTCGTCTGGAACTTTGAATCCTTCACTAAACCTCTTATGAATTAGGTCATCACGTACTTTACCAGGAGGAAAGCATTCAGGTCGAAGAGCGCGACATGTTGGATCTCCAGACATTGGTAGCGCACCAGCTTGAGCAGTCCCTTCAAAGGAAATGACTAGTGCAAAGAGAATGAATAGACACACAATAGCAATACAGAATCGCTTAAAGTCCATATTTTAATTTCCCACGGTTTTGACACTAGCCGAATCACGGCATGAAAGGAATAGTAGAACGGAAAGCTATGCCGTGGTGCAAATTTTATTACTTTTGAGGGTGGGCAGTGCTCACCCTCATTCTGATCTAAGAGTTTAAAGGTTATACGGCAACAGATATTTTAGTTTTCCTGTGGACCTCCACCAGCAATATGGCGTTTACCCGTAACTTCCTTAACAGTGTCGCGTCTTTCTCTGTCCCTTTGGCTGTCCGTTTTACTAGGTTTAATGTCAGCACCATCGCCAGTGCGATCAAACTTAAACAACCCAGTGACATCTCCTTGTAATGCATCTGTAACATTTTCTACACTAGGCGAACCGGTTCCAGGTCTTGTTGTTGGTCTAGTGACCCAGGAACTAAAACGTGATGAGTTACGCATCTCATCACCTTCTCTTGCCAAAGCAGGACTTTGCACGAAAAGGGTCAAGCTTAAAATTGCAATCAAACACACGGCTACGAGACCGAAGAATCTAGATTTCATCTGAACTCCCAAAAATTTACTTCACGTTAAATCGAGATAACTAGGGGATATGCGGCGGGTGACCGTATAACACTCTAGGGTGTTGGTTAGTGAAAACAACGATTTTTCAACCGTTGGGGCTACTTTAGCGCCGTTTTTCGGGGGAGTCAATCCCCGCCCAGCGCCGATTAGCGCCGGCGCCGTATAACTCCGCTAGGAGATGTGCCCAAAGTCTGACTGGGTAAGGGTTTAGGAAAATGTTAAATTTTATTAACGCCGTGTAACACGCCTCGCCGGGTATCAGTAAAGCAAGTTGCCGTAAACCTCGCTATGATTCCCCCTTGGCGTTAAAGCGCCGGTTACCCTAGGGAGAGAGCCTTGGCAATTTAGCCGCCGGCCCGCGGGTTCCCGCGGCACTGACCGGCCCCGCAATTAAAGGTTAGTTTCCCCGGACAAGATTAAGTTTTGGTTGATGGTTCCTTAGATCAGAACGCCCCTAGATTCGGGGCGTTTTTTCGCAGTCATTACCTTAGGCGCTGAAATATTTGGCCGCTGGGTGGTACGCGACCAGCGCCGTGGTGGATTGTTCAGGGTAAACCTGCTCGCTTTCGTCCATAAAGAGGCCAATGCGGTCGGTTTGCAGTAAATCCAACTGTTTATGCTGGTCTTGCATATTGGGACAGGCGGGGTAGCCAAAACTATAGCGGGAGCCTTGATAACGTTGCTGGAGAATGTCCCGAATATTGTCCGGGTCGGCGGAGCCGAAACCCAATTCCCGACGAATGCGGGCGTGGGTCCATTCCGCTAGCGCCTCCGCCGTCTGCACCGCTAGGCCGTGGTAGTAGAGGTAGTCGGTGTATTCGTTGGCGTCAAAGAGTTTTTTAGCGTAGGCCGTGGCCACCTCTCCCACCGTCACCGCTTGCAAAGGAAAAACGTCCGTTAACCCCGATTCCTTCGGCGCGAAAAAGTCGGCGATACAGAGACGCCGCCCGGATTTTTGGCGGGGAAATTCAAAGGCCGTTAGCGGCGCGAGATCCGGGGGAATTTGCCCTTGATTGTCTGTAACCGTCTGGGGATCGTAAATGAGTAAACTATTCCCCTCCGCTTGGCAGGGGAAATAACCATAGACCACGGTGGGATGAAGAAGGTTTTCCGCCTCGGCTTTCCCTTGCCATTCCGCTAGGATGGGGCGAACTTTTGCCTGTAAAAACTGGTCATACTCCTCCCGAGGTTGCTCCTTGGGTTTACGGAACTGCCACTGCCCCACAAACAGCGCCTGTAAATCCAGATAGGGAAAGACTTCCGCCAGGGGAATCTCAGAGGGGGTTAAAATCCGGGTGCCCCAGAAGGGGGGAGTCGGGCGGGGAATATCTGCGGTCACGGCTTCCGAGCGCCGGGTGTCGAGAACGACGGGTTCCGCCGGTTGCAGAGTGGCGTCGATCAGTTTTTCTTCCTCCACCCCAAAGGTATTTTGCTCGGGGTTTAACTCGTTCCCGGCCCCGTTCTGATCGGCAAAGTCCCCTAAAAAGCCCTGATGGTCGTCCCAACTCTGGGCGGCCTTAGCGGGCATCAGTTTATCCATGAAATGGAGGTCGGCGAAGGCGTCTTTGCCGTAAATCACTTGACCGTTATAGGTGGCTTGGCAATCCTGATGGACAAATTTGGGGGTTAAAGCGGCGCCGCCTAAAATGACCGGAACGGTGATGCCTTCCTGATTAAAAACCTCCAAATTTTCCTTCATAAAGGCCGTGGATTTCACCAGCAGACCGCTCATGGCGATACAGTCGGGGTTATGGTCTCGGTAGGCTTGGATAATGGTTTCCACCGGCTGTTTAATGCCGAGGTTAATCACTTTATAGCCATTGTTGGAGAGGATAATATCCACCAAATTTTTGCCAATATCGTGGACGTCTCCCTTCACCGTGGCGATGACAAAAGTTCCCTTGGCGTTGCCGGCGCTTTCGGATTTTTCCATATAGGGTTCCAGGTGGGCCACCGCCGCCTTCATGGTTTGGGCGGATTGCAAGACAAAGGGCAACTGCATCTGCCCGGAACCAAAGAGTTCCCCGACGACTTTCATACCGTCCAGGAGAAAGACGTTAATAATTTCCAAGGGCGGATGGGATTGTAACGCCTCGGCTAAGGCCTCTTCCAACCCCAACCGTTCCCCGTCGATAATGTGCCGTTTCAGGCGCTCTTCCACCGGCAAATTAGCGTCGGCGCTTTTATCCCGTTTGGTGGTTTTGCCTTCAAAGAGGGTGGTTAATTTCGTCAGGGGATCATAGGTGCAAATCTCCCCCTCAAAACGGCGCCGGTCATAGATTAAATCCAGACAAACCTCTAGCGGCTCCGGGTCGATTTTCGCCAGGGGTAAAATCTTATTGGCGCTGACAATAGCGCCGTCCATCCCCGCCTGCATACATTCATACAAAAAGACGGAATTAAGCGCCTGTCGGGCCACGGGATTTAACCCGAAGGAGACGTTGGAAATGCCCAACAAAATATGACACCCCGGCAGTTCCGCCCGGATTTGACGAATGGCGTCCACCGTGGCTTTGCCGTTTTCCCGGTCTTCTTCGATGCCGGTGGAAATGGGGAGCGCCAAGGGGTCAAAGAAAATTTCCGTGGGGGGCAAGCCGTAGGCCACGGCGGCATTATAGGCCCGCTGGGCAATCTCGAACTTTTTGGCCGCCGTCCGCCCCATGCCCTCTTCGTCGATGGTGCCGATGACAATACCGGCGCCGTATTCCTTAGCGATGTCGAGGACTTTATAAAAGCGCTCCTCCCCGTCTTCGTAGTTGGTGGAGTTGAGGATACATTTTCCTCCCGCCACCTTTAAGCCCGCCTCCATTTTTTGCCATTCCGTGGAGTCCAGCATCAGGGGCAGGGTGATATTATTCACCAGCCTGGCGGCCAATTCCCCCATGTCCCGCACCCCATCCCGGCCCACGTAATCCACATTGACGTCCAAAATATGGGCGCCTTCCTTGACCTGGGATTTGGCCAAGGATACCAAACTATCCCAGTCCTCGGCGTTGAGCAAATCCCGGCATTTCTTAGAGCCGCTGGCGTTGAGGCGCTCGCCGATAATGAGAAAGGAATTGTCCTGGAGGTAGGTTTGGGCGCTGTAAATAGACGCCGCGGAGGGTTCGTAGTGGGGTTGGCGCTCCTTGGGGGTTAAGGTCTGGGCAATTTCCGCCAGCGCCTGAATATGCTCCGGGCGGGTGCCGCAACAGCCGCCGATAATCTGTACTCCCAAATCTTCGACAAAGTGCATCAACGCCATCTGCAATTCCACCGGCGTCAGGCGATAGAAAGCTTGACCCCCCACATTTTCCGGCAGTCCGGCGTTGGGAATACAGGAAACGATAAAGGGAGAATGCTCCGAGAGGTATTTAACATGGGACTTCATCTGCTCCGGCCCCGTGGCGCAGTTTAACCCCAAAATATCAATTTTGTAGGGTTCCAAAATCGCCAGCGCCGCGGCCATCTCCGTCCCCACCAACATGGTGCCCATCACTTCCATGGTCACGGAAACCATAATCGGCCGGCGCTCTCCCTTTTCCTGGAACACCGCTTCAATGGCGTTCAGCGCCGCCTTAATTTGCAGGACGTCCTGACAGGTTTCCACCAGAAAGAGATCGACCCCGCCGTCGTATAAACCCTGAACCTGCTCAATATAGGCGCTTTTGAGGGTGTCGTAATCAATGTGCCCCAGGGTCGGCAGTTTAGTCCCCGGCCCCATGGACCCCGCTACAAAACGGGGTTTCTCTAGGGTGGAAAATTCTGCGGTTACGCCTTTCGCCAACTCCGCCGCCGCTTTATTCAAATAATAAGCTTGATCCCCTAAATCGTATTCCGCCAATACCAGGGAGGTGCCCCCAAAGGTGTCTGTTTCAATGACATCGGCGCCGGCGGCTAAAAAGGCCCGGTGCACTGTGGCCACCGCCTCCGGTTTAGTCTGAACCAGATACTCATTACAACCCTCATACTCCGCGCCGCCAAAATCCGCCGCCGTTAAATTCTGTACTTGCAAGTTTGTGCCCATGGCGCCGTCAAAGACAAGAACCGGACGCTCGGGGCTGTGGAGACGGTCGAGGAAGGCGCTTTGCATGGGTCGGGCAGTGGGGTTAATCGAGATTAGGGCATATTATAGAGGATCGCCCCAATTCCTGGGGGTAACTTTCCCGACTCGCCGTCGCCGGGTTTAATGCCTTAACCTTTCCGGCGCTCGGGGAAAAGGGTGACTAGGAGTTGATTGATATAAACCTGACCCACTACCGGAACCTTGGGCGCAGGGATTTCGGGTTCCGGCGGATCTAGGGCGACCTCTAGAACGACTTCCCGCAGGGGAGCCGATTCCGGTTCCGAGACAACGGCGGGTTGTTCATCTTCCCAGGGAGAGGGCAAGGGTTGAGTCTGGGGACTGGTCGGTTCCGGCGCCGCCTGGGAGGGATCGCCCCAAAGCGCCTGGGGGGGAACCAAACCAAAATCCGCCAGCGCCGGGTTAAAGAGCGTCGCTTCGGCGCCGATACAGGCCCCCCGCCCCACTGCTCCGGCGCCTAGGAGCAGGACTTTTTGCCCCAAAGTGGCACCCGCCTCTAGGCGGAGGATGCCGCCGTAGGCGTGGAGGATCGACCCCAGACCAATACAGACCCCCTCGCCAATCTCAATCCGAGCGCCCGGCGCCGCCTGGAGCACCACTCCCGGAGCGATGCGCGCCGCGGGGTGGAGACTGACGTCGCCGCTGAGGCAGTAGTCCGGGGTCTGGAGGAGATCGGTCATGGGGCGCGGGAACCAGATCCCTCTAGGGGCGCTGGATAATGGTTTCGAGGACGCGGCGCTTGGCTTGGGTGTCGATGGCTAGCAGGCGGACGTATTCGCCGCTATGGTCCGCTAGGCAGTTTTCCAAGGCCCGGATCACCTCGGATTCCCGATTGCTGTCAATGGGGGCGCAACTCTGCCAGGACTTGGCTTTAAAGCGCCGGGCGTCGGTGTGCTCGGTGCCAATTTTGTAGCCCTGACTGAGGAGGGAGCGGACTTGGTTAATCACCTCGCTGTTCAGACTGGGGCTGGAATTGGAACTGTAGCCATTATTGCTAGCCGGCGCCGCAGGACTGAGGGCGCCGAGGGGCGTGCGTTGGGGCGCCGGGGCGGCGCCGTTACCGTCGGGACGTTGAATAATCAGTTCCAACACCCGGCGCTTGGCGTTGCGATCTACCCCGATTAAACGGACGTATTCCCCAGAGTGGTCGGCGCAACATTGCTCCAGCGCCGCTAGGACATCCCCTTCCCGCTGGCTGGTAATGGCGGGGCAGGTGTGCCAAGACTTGGCCTTAAAGCGCCGGGCATCGGCGTGTTCGGTGCTAATGCTATAGCCTTGAGCGAGAAGCGCGCGAACCTGAGCGACCACATCTCCCGAAAGACCGGCGGACGCAGAAACCGGGGCGCTGTAGGAACTACCGCCAGCAGTGGGCGCGGAGCCATTGCCATTGCTATCGGGACGGCTAACGACAACCTCCGCCACCCGGCGCTTGGCGACGGGATCAATGCCAATAATGCGAATATACTCACCGGGGTGGTCGGCGATAAAGGCTTCGATTTTTTGCAAGGCTTCCGACTCCCGAGCCGTTTCAATCAAACCGCCCCCGAGCCAGGAACTGGTTTTAAAGCGCCGGGCGTTGGCACGTTCTAGACTAATTTTGCAACCCTGGTGGAGCAAGGCCCGGACTTGTCCGAGGCTATCGACTTTAATGCCGGCGCCGTTACTCGGACTCCGCCCGGCACTCCGACTAATGCTGGGAACCCGACTGGGGGCGCCGGGAGCCTCGCCGGGGCGCTGGATAATCATCTCCACCACCCGCCGTTTGGCCTGGGTGTCGATGCCAATTAAACGCACATACTCGCCGGGGTATTCCTGAAGCCAACCTTCCACAGTGGCCAGGATTTGATCCTCCCGGAAACCCTCGGCGATCCCGCAACTGCTCCAGGACTTGGTTTTAAAACGGCGCTCGTTAGCGTGTTCTCCCCCAATACTGTAGCCCTGGGAGAGGAGGGAGCGGACTTGAGCGCGGAGATCGGCGGAAATACTCATAGGGGTATCTGGATTTGTATAGGAAATTTGTTTAGGGTCTGCCTGGGGAGGCGGCGCCGGGGATTGAACAGCGGGGGCCAGATTCGCCACCTGCTGGGCCAGCAAACGCTGGTGGGGTTGGACTTCCGGTAGCTGATCCGCCTGTTCCTGTCGAGTGATGACGGCGCCGGAGGGCACCAGACGGCCGGGGGGAATTTCCACGTCCTGTACCAGGCAGTGCATCATAATCACGGCGTCGGCGCCGACCCGGGCGTTAAAGACCGTGGAGCGAAAGCCGACAAAAACCCGGTCGCCCACATAGACGGGGCCGTGGAGCAGAGCCAGGTGGGCGACACAACAGTGAGCGCCGATCCAAACGGAATACTCCTGCTCGTCGTCCCCCAGTACCCGCCCCTGCTCCAGACCGTGGATGACCACGCCGTCCTGAATATGGGTTTGTTGCCCAATATGGAAGGGTGCGCCCTCGTCAGCCCGCACCGAAGTTCCCGGCCCGATCAAAACCCCGGCGCCTACCCGCGCGTCCCCCACTAAATTGGCGAAGGAATGAACGTAGGCCGACTCGGCGATTTGGGGTTCCGCCAAATTTTTTGACCAGGGAATAGGGGGCGCGACCATGACAGTTATCAGTTATCAGTGAACAGGTATAAGCTAACAGGCAACAGTTATCAGTGAACGGGGAACAATGGCGGTTATACAGTGATAACTGATAATTGGTTACTGATAACTGAAGAAGGTTAGCCTCGAAACTCGTCTTTTTTGCTGTAGAGGGAGCGATTTTCCACCGTCACCGTGTCGATGATGCCCACCACCAAGGCGTCTAAGGGACGATTTTCGTTGCCTTCATCTTTGCGGGCCGCTCCCCCCCGAGTCACCAACACCCACTCGCTTACCCCGGCTCCGACCAGATCTCCCGCCACTTCATATTTAGAAAGCGGTTGACCCTGAGCGTCGATATACTGGACAACGAGGAGTTTAACCCCCGTCAAACTGCGAGTTTTATGGGTGCTGACGACGGTGCCAAGAACTTTGGCAATTTGCATGATGTTAAACTTTAGACTCCCGGCCCGTTAAGGAACCTAGATCCGACGGAGGGGGCGGGGGTT
>JBKCES010000215.1:0-19823 GCA_046304295.1 Cyanobacteriota bacterium
CCTCTGGAGGGGTTGAGGGGGAAATCCGGGGAGAGGGGAAGGTCAGTCATTGCTTTCAGGGATAAAAGACTAAGGGTAAAGACGGTTGAAAGTTCAGTCGGCGGACGGTTTAACAATCATTGTTTCAGAGCGGCGGAGCAATTGCGGTTTTGTCCACGACGGACGGGGGTAGGTTTGTGGGTGTTGGCTGACCGACTTGGGCCTGTTGAAAGTAGCGAGTCATGTCGGTTAAAGCCAAGGGACGACTAAATAAATAGCCTTGACCGTAGTCGCAACCAAGAGTTTTGAGAAGGGCTAATTGTTCACTGTTTTCAATGCCTTCCGCTACTAGACACAACTGGAGGCGGTGACCCAATTCAATCATGCTAGCGAGGATCACTTGATTTTTGGAGCCGGGGGTCGCGTCTTCTAAAAAACCTTTGTCCAGCTTGAGGAGATTAACCGGTAAATCCTTGAGAAAAGCGAGGGAGGAATAACCGGCGCCAAAATCGTCCATAGCGATTTGTACCCCTAGACTTCGCAGAGCCGTCAGCTGGGCAATCACCATTTGCGGGTCGTCTAACATACAGCGTTCCGTGATTTCTAGGGTCAATGCCTCAGGCCTCATGCCTGTTTCCGTTAACAGGGCTTGCAGGCGCTCCGCCAAATCCGGCTCCTCCAGTTGTCGCGGGGAAATATTGACCGATAGCTTGAAGGGGGCGACCCCGATGTTCGACCAGCGCCGATACTGGCGACAACTCTCCCGGAGAACCCAGTCTCCTAGGGGAACAATCAATCCGGTTTCTTCCGCTAGGGGAATAAACTCCGCCGGGGAAATAAACCCCCGTTGGGGATGAGTCCAGCGGACTAGGACTTCAACACCAAGGAGACGACCGGTTCGGAGATCAATTTGAGGTTGATAGGCCAGGGTCAAAGATTCTGCGGCCAGCGCCGTGGCCAACTCCGTCGCCAGGTCTAGATCTAAGAGGGACGGCTCAGGTGTTTCCATGATTCCCAAATCGAGCGCTGGCAGGGGAAGAGAGCGTGTCTCTAAGCTTAAAACCTTCAGCCCAGGGGATGGGAGGGACGGGATAAAAGGAACTCTGAATCGGCCTTGAAAAATGTCTGTGAGACTGCGCCAGTAGCGGGTCAGGACGTCCGGGGAGAGCGCGGGAGCAAGAAGGGAGGAAGTCATCGGTTGCTTTGAGATCGAATGGTGGGTGCGTTTGAGGGAAGACTGGCGTCAATTTTCCCTTGCGGAACCAAGAGAGCTAGAGCATTGAACCTAGACTCCGGGACAGAAAAACAGAGACGTGTTTCTGAGTCTAAGCGTAGATGGGCCTAGGAGAAGCGGGGCTTGTTCCCCTACCATGATGGGAATTTCTTGTCAAGATATTTGTAAAAATGTTTACAAATCTTAACTTTTCTTATCTTAGCTCAGTCACCGCTAAAAGACAACTCAGATCACCCCCCTAGAGAGCACTGCGCCTAGGGAACCTTGGGAAGCGCCGGGGCCTTAAAATTTATTCATGATTTCGCCCATTAAATCCCCGACTCCTTCCTTTGCCCGCAAACTCTCGGCCCCGGCTCTGCTTTGGGGCGCCGGATTGGCGGTCACCGCCCTCCTGATCTGCCTGCCGGTTTTCTACGTCGGCGCTAGCCTCTTTTCCGATCAAAGAACGGTTTGGGAAACTTTGCTACCCCAGTTGGGGGACTATACCCGCAATTCTCTCCTGTTAATGACCGGCGTCGGTCTCGGCGTCCTGATTTTGGGCATCGGCGCCGGTTGGCTCACGGCGGTCTGCGACTTTCCGGGGCGCCGACTCTGGGATTGGGCGCTGTTGACTCCCCTAGCAGCGCCGGCCTATCTGGTGGGCTACGCCTACACCAGCTTTTTAGATTATTACGGCCCCGTCCAAAGTCTTTTGAGAGAGATTTTTCAGTGGCAATCCGTGGAGGATTACTGGTTTCCCGATATCCGCAACCTCTGGGGGGCGCTGGGGATGTTTATCGTCACCCTCTACCCCTACGTCTATCTACTGGCCCGCTCCGCCTTTAAAGACCAGGGCGTCGTCGCGCTGGAGGCCAGCCGTTCCCTGGGGTGTTCCCCCTGGGGAAGTTTTTGGCGGGTGTCCCTACCCCTGGCCCGTCCCGCCATCGCCGCCGGTTTGGCGCTGGCGCTGATGGAGACCCTGAACGATTTTGGCACGGTTCAATATTTTGGAGTCAATACCTTCACCACCGGTATTTACAACACCTGGTTTGGGCTGGGGGAACGCCAGGGCGCCGCTCAGTTAGCCGCCGGTTTGATGGTCTTTATCCTCGCCCTCGTTTTTTTAGAACTCTACGCCCGGCGCCAAAGCCGCTATTACCAAACTCCCCGCCCGGCCCAATTTGTCAATCGCTATCCTCTCCGGGGCTGGCGGGGAGTCCTGGCGGCGCTGGCTTGTTTCCTGCCCCTCCTGTTCGGGTTTTTGATCCCCCTGCTCTACCTCCTCTACCTGACTCTCGCCTACGCCCAGGAAGTGGAGAACAATAACTTCCTCGATCTCGCCCAAAATAGTCTGCTCCTGGCCAGCCTCTCGGCGCTGTTGGCGGTTCTGCTGGCGGTTTTCCTCGCCTACGGTAAGCGCCTTCTGGCTCAACCTCTCCTAACAGGACTTGTCAGACTGGCCGCCAGCGGCTACGCCCTGCCGGGTTCCGTCATCGCCGTGGGGATTCTGATTCCGGCGGGGCAGTTTGACAACGCCCTCGACCAGTGGATGCAGGCCCAATTCCAAATCTCCACCGGTTTGCTCCTCAGCGGTACCCTGATCCTGTTGGTTTACGCCTACCTGGTTCGTTTTCTGGCCGTGGGCTTCGGCGCCGTTGATAGCAGTTTGCTGAAAATTAAACCCAGTTTGGACGACGCGGCCCGCAGTTTAGGTCAGTCGCCCCTGCCGATACTCTGGCGCATTCACCTCCCTCTCCTGACCGGAGGACTGCTAACCGCAGCCATGTTGGTTTTTGTGGATGTGATGAAAGAACTGCCCGCCACTCTAGTCATTCGTCCCTTTAACTTCGACACCCTCGCCGTGCGGGTTTATCAATACGCCTCCGACGAACGCCTGGTGGAAGCGGCGGCGCCGGCGCTGGCCATTGTGGGGGTTGGTCTTCTACCCGTGATTCTGCTGAGTCTGCAACTAGACCGAGCCTCCCGCTCTCAATCCTAGAGCTGAAACCGCCATCCAAGGGTCTGCTAAAATTAAAGCGGCGCCGGGGCCGAATTTTCTAAAGGTTTCGGTACAATGGGCGGTAATTATCTCCGTTCTCTATCCACCCTACATTCCCCTCAATCATTATTCCTTCCTCGAAACCCAAATCACCTGTGATCGATAAACGCCGACCCCAACGGGATCTCCCCAAAATTAACGAAAGAATCCGCTTTCCCGAAATTCGCGTCATTGACAACGACGGCGCTCAATTAGGGATTCTCACCCCGGACGAAGCCCGGAAAATCGCCGACGAGCAGGAACTGGATCTGGTTCTGGTCAGCGAGACAGCGGAGCCGCCCGTCTGCCGGATCATGGACTACGGAAAATATAAGTTTGAGCAGGAAAAGAAAGCCCGGGAGGCCAAGAAGAAACAACACACGGCGGATGTCAAAGAAGTGAAGATGCGCTACAAAATCGACGAGCACGACTATCAAGTGCGGGTCAGCCAAGCCCAGCGTTTCCTCAAGGCCGGAGATAAAGTCAAAGCTACGATTACCTTCCGAGGACGGGAAATTCAGCACTCCCACCTGGCGGAAGAACTGCTCCAGCGCATGTCCAACGACCTTCAGGACGTCGCGGAAATCCAACAAGCGCCGAAACGGGAGGGTCGCAATATGATGATGATGCTCTCTCCCAAAAAATAACCGCCTAGGGGGCGGCGCTGGAGTTTCAGGATTATCCCTCGCTATCCTAGCGCTGGTTAGGGAACAGTGCTCCGCCTTCGGGCAACCAATCAATATCTAATAACTGGACTAAAGTATAGAGACAGGTCTGGGGAAAGGAAACTTGGCGGTCGGTTTTAATCTGAACCGCTTTCAACGAGCGCCGGTAAATATCGTCTAGCGCCAAGGCCAAATGGTTGTACAGGGTTTGGGTCAATCGATCCGCAAGCTGAACACGAAAATTATAAACTTCCCCTTGCCAGTGGATTTTATTCCTAGCCACCTCTGCTTGCCAGTAATCGAGCAGTAACAGATGGCGAATAATCTGGTCTAGGAGACTAACGACGGCATTTTTTTGCTCTCTACCCAAATCTTCTAATTCCTCTATCAACTGATCAAGGTCTAACTCGGCAAAATCTCGGCGCTGAAGGCTGTGAATCGTTTTTTCCAACCACAGCGCGTAATCGTCTTGATAGAGAGTGTCTGGGGGGCCGGGGGAGAGCATAGCTAGGACGGATAATGATCGAGTCTAAACCTTAGACCAGGGATGCTCGACGGTGGGAGCCGCTTCGCTGGCTCTGTCGCCGTCGTAGTTGAGGCTTAGGGTTTGCTCCAGGCGCACGACGTCCTCTAAACTTTCCCAGGCGTTGCCGAAGGGGCGGGCCGCTAGGGTGCAGGCCGACCATTCCGCCTGCACTGGCACATTCAGTTGATGACACATTCCCCCTCTACGGCCCTCCGCTTGGTAGTAGCGGCAGTACCGGCAGGAGGAGGTTAAAAAATTTGCCGTTTTCATCGGGGTCTCTCAAAAGCGAATCTAAAAAGGGGGCTGATTTAACAGTTGTCTCTATTCTGCACCATGCCCAAAATGGCTAAAATCGGTTCTAGCCCCGATTCCATAAGGATTTCGCTGATCCCCGCCCCTTTATTTTCTTTAGGTTGTCTTAATATTCTTTTTACAAATCGACACATTACCTAGCGCGGGGACTTCACTGGGACTGACGTTCGTAGGCTTCCACAATACGCTGTACCAACGGATGACGCACAACGTCAGCCTGGCCGAGAACGCAAAAAGCAATCCCTTCTACCCCTTTGAGAATACTTTGGGCCACCACTAAACCAGATGCCTGATGGCTGGGCAAATCCGTTTGGGTCACGTCGCCGGTGACCACCATTTTGGAGCCGAACCCCAGACGGGTCAGCACCATTTTCAGTTGGGCGGGGGTGGTGTTTTGGGCCTCGTCAACAATGATGAAGGCGTTGCTGAGGGTGCGGCCCCGCATATAGGCCAGGGGCGCCACTTCGATTTTGCCCCGTTCCATGAGATCGGGAATTTTTTCGGCATCGATAAATTCGTAGAGGGCATCGTAGAGGGGCCGTAAAAAGGGATTGACCTTCTGTTGCAGGTCTCCCGGCAAAAACCCGAGTTTTTCCCCCGCCTCCACCGCCGGTCGGGTGAGGATAATGCGCTCGCAGTCGTTGTTTAACAGCGCCTGAACGGCCAGAACTGCGGCGAGGAAGGTTTTACCAGTGCCCGCGGGCCCAATGCAAAAGGTAATGTCGTGGCTTTGGATTGCCTTGACATACTGGCGCTGGCGGAAGGTCTTGGCCCGGATACTTTCCCCCCGGCGGGTGCGGGCCAGGACGTTTTTTTGCAGAGTTTGGTACTCCTCCGTTCGCCCCGTGTCCAGCGCCTGAAAGGCGGTTAAGAAATCCGGTCGGTGGAGCGCCTTGCCCTGACTCCACTGGGGTTCCAGGAGACCCAAAATTTGCCGGGCCCGCTCCAGCGCCTTGGCTTCCCCGCTCAAGAGCAAATCCTGCCCCCGGAGGATAACTCGGACGCCGGTATGGTTGGCTAAATATTTGAGGTTATCTTCGCCGCTCCCCGCCAGGGCCAGCGCCGCCTCGGGATGGGGTAGGGAGAGGGTAAAAGTGGTCTCAGCCATGAACCCGGCAAAAATCCTCGACGATCTGGACAATTTGGGCGCTGGCGGTTCCGTCCCCAAAGGGATTAATGGCGTTGGCCATGGCATCGTAGGCTAGGGGATTTTTTAACAACTCCCGGGCTGCGGAGACTACAGTTTCTGGGTCAGTTCCTACCAATTTCGCCGTGCCCGCCGTCACCGCTTCTGGCCGCTCCGTGGTTTCCCGCAGAACTAAAACCGGTTTCCCCAAACTCGGCGCTTCTTCCTGAAGACCGCCGGAATCTGTGAGCAAAAGGTAACAGCGTTGAATCGCGCCGACCAGTTGGGCGTAGTCTAGGGGGTCGGTTAAAAAGACCTGGGGATGGCTCCCCAGCCGGGCTTGGATTGGCTCCCGGACAATCGGGTTACGGTGGAGGGGCAGTAATAGCGCCGTCTCGGGAAACTCCGCCAAAATCCGTTCAAAACTGGTGATAATATCCGCCAACGGCGCTCCCCAATTTTCCCGGCGGTGCACCGTGGCCAGCAGGACTTTTTTCGCCTCCCAATCCAAACCGGGAATGGGACAGGGGGGCTTTTGCCCCGCCACCGTTAAGAGGGCGTCGATGACGGTGTTGCCCGTGAGGAAACATTGCCCCGTCACCCCGGAGCGGGCCAGATTTTCCAGCGCCAAGGGAGTAGGCGCGAAATGCAGTTGGGCCAGTTGGGAAATCAAGCGCCGGTTGGCTTCCTCCGGGAAGGGGTTAAAGAGGTTATCCGTTCTCAGACCCGCCTCCACGTGGCCCACCGGGATCTGTTGGTAAAAGGCCGCTAGCGCCGCGGCAAAGGCTGTGGTGGTATCCCCTTGAACGATGACCAGTTTTGACGCTAGTTTGGAGAAGAGTTCCTCTAGCCCCCCTAAACTGCGGGCCGTGATCTCCGTTAAGGTCTGGCGGGAGCGCATAATTTCCAGATCCGCGTCCGCCGTTAAATCAAAGAGATCCATCACCTGGGCCACCATCTCCCGATGTTGACCCGTTAAGACCACCTGGGTTAAAAACGTCTCCGGTCGGCGCTGGAAAGCTTGGATCACCGGCGCTAGCTTAATGGCCTCCGGGCGGGTTCCCAAAACGATAGCGACGGAGAAAGGCGCGACCGCCATACCTAGACATCCCCCCGGATATCCACCACCACGCCGTCCCGCATGACGATTTCCACATTGAGTTTTTGGATCAGGTTATCGCCTTTTTCCAACCGGAAGAAGCTCTCCATCTGTCCCTGCACCACTTCCTGCTCTAGATCCAGTAGTTGCACCTGTTGCATTTGTTGGAGCGCCTGATTTTTTTGCTCCAGCATCTCGCTTTTTTGCTGATTGACCTGTATTTGAATATTTTCGATTTGCTGGCTGACGCTGGGGGGCAGGGGGATCAGGCTTTGTTTTTGGATTTCGGTAATGGCCCGTTGCCCCTGGAGGTCTAACTGCTGGATCTGGGCATCCATTTGGTTAATTTGGGCCTGGAGTTGCTGTTGCATCTCCTCTTTCCAGCGGGCGGTGACAATCACCTTGAGGGCCACGGGGCGCTTGAGCAGGAGGTTGGTTTGAGCGTCGTCCATATTTAGGTTAAGCGTAATCGAGGTTAAGCATTGAGGCGTTAGCCCAACAAGGCGGGTTAACCCAATCAGTTTATCGGAGTTTGCTCCCCGGCGCCGTCTTTTTGACGAGGGACTTTGGCTCCCCGTCTCCCGTTCCCTAGGCGCAGCTGAAGAAGGGAGAGAGAACTGGGGGATAAGGGAGCGGGCGGCAGAATGAGAACTAATATTTTGCCCCGTATTAGGGATTTGGAAAAGCGGTTAAAACATAGCGGATCACAATTCCGATCACCGTGGTTCCAATAATCCCTATTAGAGTCCAGACCTGTTTACTCTGACTCCCCTCTAGCTTCTCTACGCGATTGTCCAGACTGTCTAGCTTTTCCTCTACCCTTGCCTGACCCGTTTCCAAGCGGGCTAAACGGTCGTCAATTTTCTCTAGGTGGCCATCAATCTTGGACAAGATGTCCTTTAGGTCGGTTTCAATCGTAGGCATAACAGTTTTTTTCTCTCGTTAGATTAAATTGCCACTTGGAACAGCGAGCAATAAAAGCGTATTGTGATGGGGGTAGGGGGTGCGTCAGCTTCCTAGGAGCGTGAGATTTATTGCGGCGCCGTACTGTTATCAAATGATTATAGACTGGTGACAGGTGATTGCCTAGGAGGGAGTGTAACCCTTTGATATGTCACAAAAAGACTAGGCTTCAAGGGACAGCTACCGATCTGGCTTAGAGAGAGCGACGGTCGGCAAACAGGGAGCTGGCACTAAAAAGCTCCCTGTTTTATCCCTGAGAGGGACAAACTGGAGGGAGCTGGGGTCTGAATTTTTCCCAGAGTGGTCAAGGATTATTTCAATTCAGATAGAGGGCGCTAACTACTCAACGACAACTTTGCCCACCATACCGGCGCCACGGTGGGGTTCGCAGTAGTAAGTATATTCTCCGGGTTCCGTAAAGGTGGATTCAAAAGATTCGCCAGGAGAGAAAAGTAGGGCTTTGTGAGAAAGGGTGTCACTGCCTTCTACCACCACGTTGTGGGGAGAGAGTTTATTGTTGACCCACTGGACGGTGTCCCCCGCTTTGATGGTGACTGTGGCGGGATCGAATTGGAGGGCGCCGGCGTCGGAACCCATTTTGACTTTCACCGTTTCGGCGGCGGCGGGGTTAACGGAGAGGAAAAAGCTGGAAACAATAAGGCAGAGACCCGCCAGCAGAAGTCCAAGTTGTTTAGCCATAGATGTTTAGACCTGAAAAGCGATTAAGGGGCGACTGAGAAGTACTTCCCGTCCCGGAACCTGACCCTAGGGAGCTAGGGACAACGCTGATCTTACACCAAAGTTCGACGGATTGTCGTAGTTTTTTTAGGGGAGCGATTCCAAATTCAAAATGTAACCAAAGATGGGTTATTCCTTGGGCGCGTCCCAACGATAAAGAGCGATCATCAGCGCCGCCAGCCCCAGTTGCAGAACTAAGTTGGGGAGCAGAGCGCCGGGGTCCTTGCCTGCGAGGAGTTGGAGCGCAAAAATAAATGCGCCGATTGAAGCGGAGGCGCCGAAACCAAGATAGACAAAACGGCGCAGAGTCCGGTAGGGGGCTTCAGCTTCAGCCTTGAGGCGGGCGTAATGTTCGGGAGAAAGGGGCGGTTTAGACAAGGGGAAAAGGAGGCGAAAAACCCAAAGTTAAATTATAGGCGTGTTGCCTGCGGATCTTGAGGATTGGGCCTGGCGAGCGCCGTCCGTACCGCGGCGAAGTACTGAGCCTGGTTACTGAGCCTACCGAAGTCGGGGTTCGAGGGAGATAAACATGGGATTACGTTCACCCCCCCTTAAGGCCTGCTATAGTTGCGTTCAGCGACAATGTCGCCAATAGCTCCCCGGTGTCTAGGTCAAGCCCATGTTGAAAGTCGCCCCTCCTGTTTCGCCCCGGTTTAAACCCGGCGGCGCTCTCGATATTTTAGAACTTGTTTTTACGGCGGGGGGGCCCGGCTTTTGCCAATTCGCCATCAACAGCGCCTGTAACGCCAACTGCGGCTTTTGTAATTTTGCTCGGGACCGGTTTCCCCGGGAAGACTGGCGCTTTGTGGATTACCAGCCCGGAATCGATAGTATTAATATCCTTTTTCGAGAGGGCGTTCGTTATCTGGTCTTCACCGGCGGGGAGCCGACCCTCAATCCCCACCTCGGGGCTTTTGTGGCCCGGGCTTCGGCGCTGGGGATGAAGTGTATGGTGGTGACGAACGGGGGCTTGTTGAATCGGGAGAAAATTACGGAACTGGCCCAGGCGGGTTTGTCTAGTTTCATTATTTCCGTGGACGCGGCTGACAAAGGAACCCATGAGAAAAATCGGGGTCTGCCGGGGGTCTGCGAGCGGATTAAGGAAGCGAATCAAATTTTGGCTGAGTTGGGACTGTACGCCACCGCCTCCGTTACCATGAGTCGTTTAGTAAATTACGACGCTCTGCCGGATTTTTTAACGGAACTGGGATTTAAGTCCGTCGTCTTTTCCTATCCTTTGACAAAACTAGACTCTAATTTTAAGGCCTTCTCCGACGACGGTTTGGTGACCTACAGCGCCGAAGAACTTTGGCAAGCCTACGAGAAGGTTAAGCAATTGAAAAAACGCTTTACGGTGGTTAATCCGTCTCTTTCTCTGGAAGAAATGCAACGCTTTACTCGGAACGAGGAGCAAAAATATCCCTGTTTGGCGGGCTATCGCTATTTCTTTTTGGATTGGGATCTACAACTCTGGCGCTGTCACAATTGGACAGAACCCATGTGCTCGATTTATGACTTTGACAGTTCTAAGCTCATTCGGGACGGGTGTACTAAATGCATGATCAACTGTTACCGCGATTCCAGTTTGATGCAGAATATCGCCGTTTCCCTCCAAGATGCCTACGGCGCCGTAAAAAAAGGCGAATTTAAAGAAAGTTGGCAAGCCCTGACCCGACCGGGCAACGGGGATTCTCTGCGGGCGGTCATCGAAGAAATGGGTTGGATTTTACGGTTTTAAGGACGAGCCGGCGCCGGGAGTCGCGCTTCAATTGGGCAGAGATTGGGGCAACTTTGTATAGCCTGTTGAAAAAAATCTTTTGTCTTCAGGGCTGAAAGCCTTCAGCCTAGGGCCCGGCAAATCCGCTTTTCTTCTAAACTTGGGATGGGTCTAGGCCCTTTCCCAAGATAATTTCATGAATGGCATTAAAAAGCTCGCCCTCAGAACTGAAGCTGGCGCCCCGTCTCCCCTCGGGTGGGTCTTCCTCTGGCTAGGCACCGCCCTAGGCTATGTGGCTCTAGGAAGCTTGTGCCTGAGCCAACTGGAATTGGACGCCGTTCCCCCTTTCTGGCTACCGACGGGATTAACCACGGCGTTGGCTCTAAAGTTAGGTTACAAGATTTTGCCAGGGATTGTTATCGGCGAGTTCGCAATCGGACTGATCTACGTTCAAGACGCGCCCCTCTGGGTTACAGCGATAACTGCACTCAGCGAATGTCAGAGTGGGATAGCTGTAATTTATCTAGCGCCCCGATGGATGAAGGCTCGGGATTTCTTCGCCTCTGTCGGGAATGTAGCGGGTTTTTTTGGGGCGGCGGCGGTCGGGGAAGCCCTCCACACCCTGCTGGCCGGCTTTCTGGTTCCTCTTCTGGCGGGAATGGACAGCGCCGACTTGTCTTTAAACTGGTTTATCGGTGGCTGGGGCGGCGCGTTAATCCTAGCGCCGGTTTTACTGACTTGGATGACGCCGGCATGGCGCCGCGATTTACGGGAACTGCGCCGTCCTGAATTTTGGCTACTGTTGACCGCGGTTCTAGGGGTTCTATTGACCTTGAAAAGCCAAGTCTTTCCGGCGCTCAACGCCAGACCCGGCGCCGCCCTGATGCCGGTCATGCTCTGGGGGGCCTTTCGGCTCGGGCCGCCCCAGGCGACGCTGATTAATCTGATTTTGGTCGTAGCGATTCTTTTGCAACCGAGTTTAATCGCCTCCTCCCAACTCTTGCCGATCCAGACCAGCGAATCCCTTGCGGTGGTTCAATTTAAGTTAACGAGTTATCTCCTCGTCGCCCTAACGGTAATAGCGGTTAATCAAGAGCGAAACGATTTGGCCCAACATCTAAAGCGCCGACTCAAGATTCAGACGACGGAGTTAGAAGAAACCCAGGATGAGTTAAACCGTCTTGGGGCGACGGCGCTGGCCATTACCCGGGCGATTCCCGTGGGCACTTACACCATGGAACTGCCCCCAGGAGAAACCTTGGCCAAGTTTTCTTTTATGAGCGAGCGCTTTCTGGAAATCACCGGCCTCAATCTAGAGGAAGCCCGGGCCGATCCTCTCCGAGTCTTTAACTGCGTCCATCCCGAGGATTATCAAAGCTGGTTGCAGATGTGTTTAGAGGCCTTTAATCGCAAAGTGCCTTTCCTAGGAGAAACCCGACTCTTGGTTAACGGCGAAACCCGTTGGGTAACAGCGGAATCCTTTCCCCGAGAACTGCCCAACGGTTCGACGCTTTGGGAGGGGGTCTTAATCGATATTACCGACCGAAAACACTATGAGCAGGCGCTGGAGTGGGCCAACAACGAAATTAACCGTATTAATCAAGCCTTAGAAGACCGGGTTCAAGAACGCACCGCCGAACTGGAACAAAGCCGGGCCCAATTTCAGCGCCTAGTGGAGGATATTGGCGATAATTTTGTCATTTTTAGCCACACCTTTCCCGATGGCATTGTCACCTATGCGAGCGGCGGCTTGAAGTCCGTCTTTGGACTCAATAGAGCCGACGTTCTTGGCCGTCCTTGGGGAGAGTCTGTAGAGTGGGTTCCCGAGGAGGTGGCGCGGGTTCAAGCGTTGGATCTGGAGTTGTTGGAAACCGGGAATATAGATCCCTTTGAAATATCTTTCACCCATCCCGGGGGGGAACTGCGAACCCTTAAGGTCGTTGAACACTGCGTCCGCAACGAAGAAGGACAACTGATAGCCGTGGAGGGCATTGCGGAAGATATTACGGCGGCGAAACAGATGGTCCGAGAGTTGGCCGCCAGGGAAGCCCAGTTTCGCATTTTGGTGGAGACCGCCAATGACATTATTTATACCCTCGATCCCCAGGGCTATTTCACCTATCTTTCCCCCAATATTGAGGATATTCTCGGCTATCATCCCCAGGAACTCGTCGGCGTCCATTTTTCCGAAGTGATCCATCCCGAAGATTTGCCGGCCTGCGAGACGGTCTTCCGCGCCGTTATGGGAGGCGAAAGGAGACGGGGTCTGGAATATCGGGTTCGCCATAAAGACGGGAGTTGGCGTTGGCACATGACCAGCGCCGCGCCCCAATTGGATGATCAGGGGGGGGTCAAAGCCTTTTTGGGTCTGGGCTTCGATTTTACCGCCCGCAAAGAAGCGGAAACCGAATTGCAAGCACTCAACCAAGAATTGGCTCGGGCCAATCGTCTCAAAGATCAATTCCTCGCCGCCATGAGCCACGAATTGCGCACCCCCCTCAACGCCATCCTCGGCATGACCCAAAGTCTTCAGGAAGGGGTCTACGGCGCCCTGGGGGAGCGGGCCTTAAACAGTCTGGAAACCATCGAGCGGAGCGGCGCCCATCTCCTGGACTTGATTAACGACATTCTCGATTTCGCCCAAATCGAAGCCGGTTATTTGACGATTCACCGGAGTCCCGTCGCCATTAGCGCCTTGGCGGAATCCAGCTTGCTGATGGTGCGTCCCCAGGCCCAGCGGAAAAATCTGGCGTTGGCCCTCCGTTTGCCGCCCTGTCCGCCCCTGTTTAACCTCGACGAGTGCCGTTTGCGGCAGGCGCTGGTGAATCTGTTGGGCAACGCCGTCAAATTTACGCCCCCTGGCGGCTCCGTGGCCCTAGAGATTGATTACGCTCAACCGGCGCCGGGGGAAGGGGAGCCCCAACTCTCTTTCCGGGTGAAGGACACGGGCATCGGCATCGCCGAGGTAGACCAGTCCCGCTTATTTGAACCCTTTGTGCAAATCGACAGCGCCCTCAATCGCCAATACGAAGGCACGGGTTTAGGCTTAGCTCTCGTTAAACGTCTGGCGGAACTCCACAACGGCGCCGTGACAGTGGAGAGCCAAGTCGGTGTGGGCAGTTGTTTTACCATCCGGCTACCGGCGCCCGTTGTCGAAGGCTCTCTGGAGGAGCCGGCGCCCCCCGGAGAAGCTGTTATTGCTACGCAAGCGGCGCCGCCCTTGATTTTAGTGGCGGAGGACAATTTGGCCAACGCCTTGAGTATGCAACATTACCTAGAGGGCAAGGGCTTTGCCGTCCTGACGGCGGAGAATGGGGAAACGGCGCTGGATTTAGCGCAGTCCGCCCGTCCCGATTGTATTGTGATGGATATGCAAATGCCGGTTTTAGACGGTCTAGAAACCACCCGGCGCCTGCGCCAGAACCCAGATTTTCACAACGTGCCCATTATCGCCCTAACCGCTTTAGTCATGGACTGCGACCGAGAGCGGTGCCTAGCGGCCGGCGCCGACGACTATATGAGTAAACCGGTCAAACTGCGGGAGTTGGCGGGCCGGATTCGGCGCTTGCTCGGTTAGACTTTGGCTTGAGAAATGAAGGCCGACTGCTATAATGCCCCTCGGATTCTGGCGTCAGCTTGATCAAGATTAACATCCTAATTTAGGAGAACTCATTTAATGAATACTGCTATCCTGCTTCTAGCGGATTTAACCCCCACCACCGCCCCTTGGAGCCTCTCTGTGGGGGTGATCATGAGCTTTTGTAATCTCTTCGCCGTGATTGTGGGCTATTTCGCCATCCAAAAAACCGGACGGGGTCAGGGCTTGCCTGTTCCTCAACTGGCGTCGAAAAAAACCTTTGGTCTGCCGGAACTGCTGGCCACCATGAGCTTTGGCCATGTCCTCGGCGCCGGTCTGGTTCTGGGCTTAGCCAGCACAGGAGTCCTGTAGTTGTTATGAGAAACCAATCCTGGAGGCGGGACTGGCTCTGGCAGGGCCTCACCCTCGGCGCCGCACTTCTGCTCCTAGGATTTTTAACGAATAACTTTCTGGTCAACGCCCGCCAACTGGGGTTAGCCCTCAATTTTGATTTTTTCTGGAGCGGAGATCGTCCGGCGTCTTTCAACATCGGCGATAGCCCCATTCCTTTCCAAGCTAGCGATCCCTTAGTTAAGGCTCTACTGGTGGGACTCCTCAATTCTCTGAGGGTGACGGGGGTCGGGATTATTTTCGCCACTATCTTAGGCGTTCTCATCGCCCTAGCCCGGTTGGGGCCCCATTGGCTCCTAGCCCAGTTGGCCCGTCTCTATGTGGCGGTTCTGAGAAATACGCCCTTATTATTACAACTCTTTTTTTGGTACTTCAACGTTTTTCTGCAACTACCCCCGGGAGATAACCCTCAACGTCTGGGCGCCTGGCTGGTTCTCAGTAATCAGGGACTAGAACTGGGAGCCGTCCGGTTGGCGCCGGAATATGCGGCGCTGGTGACGGGGCTAACGGTCTATACCTCCGCCTTTATCGCCGAGGTGATCCGGGGCGGGTTGCAGGCCGTGGACCGGGGTCAGGCGGAGGCGGCGAAGGCTCTGGGTCTGCAGGAATGGACGCTCCTGCGCCGGGTGGTCTTCCCCCAAGCTCTGCCCATTATTTTGCCCTCCTTAACCAGCGAATATTTAAACCTAGCGAAAAATTCCAGTCTAGCCATCGCCATCGGCTTTAGCGACCTCTACGCCGTCGCCAGCACCTTGGCCAATCAAACCGGGCGAGCGGTGGAGATGCTTTTGGTGGTCATGGGCGCCTATTTGTTGATCAACGGCGTTATCGCGGCGCTGATGAATCAAGTTCTGGAGCGGGTTAAGTTTGAGCATTGAGAAGCCGTTTAAACAGGATCAAAGCCCCGGTTTTCTTTCGTTGGTTTGACTGTATACGGCTCTAATGAGTCGGCGCCGAAGGGAGAACATCGAGCAAAAATGGACGGGGTTCAACAAGTAATACTAGGTCTTAAGCTCCCCCTACCCTTGCCCAGCGCCGTCGAGGATGGCACAATGGGGGCGCCGAAATTTTCCAACAAAACAATAAACATTACTAGGGAGGTCAAGGGTTTGGCTACTCGCGTCATTCTCGTGCGGCATGGACAAAGCAGTTACAACGCCCAAAAACGAATTCAGGGCCGTAGCGACGAGTCGGTATTGACGGAGCAGGGCCAGGCGGCGGCCCGACTGGCGGGGCAAGTCCTCGGAAAACTGCCCATCCAAACCCTCTATTGCAGTCCCCTGCAACGAGCTAGGCAGACCGCCGAAATTATTCGCCAGAATTTTGCCCAACCCCCGGCGCTGAAGCCCACAGAACAGTTGCTAGAAATTAACCTACCCCTCTGGGAGAATTGGCGCAAGGAAGACGTGAAGGCGGAATATCCCGAAGACTATCGCCTCTGGCACGAAAGCCCCGAGGATTTTAAAATGACGGTTCAGAGCGCCGATGTTTACCCGGTGCGGGAGTTATACGCCCAAGCCCAGGACTTTTGGCAAACCATTTTGCCCCAATCTGAGGGAAAAACTATCCTGATCGTCGCCCACAACGGCATTAACCGCTGTCTACTGATGTCGGCGCTGGGGATTCCCCTCTCCCATTACCACCGCCTCCAACAATCCAACTGTAATATTAATGTTTTGAATTTTAGCGGCCCTTGGGGAGCGCCGGTTCAACTAGAATCCTTAAACCAAACCGCCCATTTAGGCATTCCCTTACCCCCGCCCCGCTCGGAAACCAACGCCCTGCGCCTGTTACTGATTCGCCACGGGGAGACTCAGTGGAACCGGGAGTCCCGTTTTCAGGGGATTCGCGATATTCCCCTCAACGATAAAGGGCGGGAGCAGGCCCGACAAGCTGGCGCTTTTTTAAAGGCAGTTCCCCTCAATTTCGCCGTCTCTAGCCCCATGGCTCGCCCCAAGGAAACGGCGGAAATTATTTTGCAAGACCATCCCCAAATTAGTCTTGATCTCCAACCGGAGCTAACGGAAATTTGCCATGGTCTCTGGGAAGGAAAATTAGAAACGGAAATCGAAGCGGACTTTCCGGGCCTGCTCCAACAGTGGAAAACGGCGCCGGAAACGGTGCAGATGCCAGAGGGAGAAAATTTACAACAGGTCTGGGAGCGGGCCGTTCGTTGCTGGCGGGAGCGGGTGGCCCACTACAGCGCTGAAGCGGATAAAACCCTCGGTATTGTCGTGGCCCACGATGCCATTAACAAAGTGATTTTGGCGGATCTGTTGGGATTAACCCCGGCGGATTTTTGGAAAATTAAACAAGGCAACGGCGGCGTCAGCGTCATTGACTATCCCCGAGGATTAGACGGCGCTCCGGTGATTCAGGCGCTGAATTTAACCGCCCACCTAGGGAGCGTCTTGGATCAGACCGCCGCTGGGGCGCTTTAGACCGGGGGACAGCGCCACGTTTTTCTGACCACTTGGCTCTCGTTGAGAAACCCCCGGCTCGGAAAATCGGCGCTACCCTAGGAGGAAGTTTTTTAAATCTTGATCTCGAAACGAATGCCTACCGTCGCTGAAAATCCTCTCCTCCAGGGTGAAGGACTGCCTCCCTTTGATCGCCTTGAAGCCGCCCAGATTGAACCGGCGCTGAGCCAACTGTTAACTGAGTTGGCGGGGGAGTTAACCCAGTTGGAACAGGTGGCGGCGCCGACCTGGGACGGTTTAGCGGAACCTCTGGCGCGGCTAGAAGAGCGCCTAACCTGGACCTGGGGCGTTGTCGGACACCTGATGGGGGTTAAAAACAGCCCGGAATTGCGACAGGCCTACGAGGCCATGCAACCCCAGGTGGTTCAGTTCATTAACCGCCTGGGGCAAAGCCAGGTGCTTTACCAAGCCTTTAAAACCCTGCGTAACAGCACCGATTGGGAAACGTTAGAACCGGCTCAACAACGGATTATCGAGAGCAATCTCCGGGAAGCGGAACTGGCGGGGGTGGGGTTAACGGGAGAGAAAAAAGAACGTTTTAACGAAATTCAATTGGAACTAGCGGAACTGAGCACCCAGTTTTCTAATAATCTGCTGGATGCGACCCGGGCCTTTAGTCTCAAGCTAACAGAGCAGGAAGAGATTGACGGACTGCCCCCCAGCTTATTGGCGCTGGCGGCCCAAACCGCGCGGCAACAGGGAGACGACAGCGCCGACCCGGAGCGGGGCCCCTGGGTGATTACCCTTGACTACCCCAGCTACCTGCCCTTTATGCAACACAGCCGGCGCCGGGATCTGCGGGAAAGCCTTTATCGAGCTTTTGTCAGTCGGGCCGCGGGGGGAGAATGGGACAATAATCCCCTCATTGAAAAAATTCTGGCGCTCCGTTTAGAACAAGCTCGTTTACTGGGATACGACACCTACGCAGAATTGAGTCTGGCCCGGAAAATGGCGCCCAACGTGGAGGCGGTGGAAACCCTGCTGGAGGAACTGCGCCAAGCCAGCTACGGCGCTGCCCAGACGGATTTAGACCAACTCAAAACCTTCGCCGGCTTGGACGACCTCAAACATTGGGATGTAGCCTACTGGGCCGAGCGCCAAAAAGAAAGTTTATTCGACCTCAACGCCGAAGCCCTGCGGCCCTATTTCCCCTTGCCCCAGGTTCTAGACGGGTTATTTAAACTGGCGGAGCGTTTATTTGGCGTCACCATTATCTCCGCCCACGGAGAAGCGCCGGTCTGGCATGAGGACGTTCGTTTCTTCGCCGTCCGGGACGAAAACCAAACGCCTATCGCCTACTTTTACCTCGATCCCTACAGTCGTCCGGGGGAAAAGCGGGGCGGCGCCTGGATGGATGTCTGCGTTAATCGGGGCGTGAGTTGCCAGGGCAAAGAGGAAAGTATCCGGTTACCGGTGGCGTACCTGGTCTGTAACCAAACCCCCCCCGTGGACGACGCGCCCAGTTTAATGACCTTCGACGAAGTGACCACCCTCTTCCACGAATTTGGCCACGGCCTGCACCATATGCTAACTCAGGTCAACTATTCCGGCGCCGCGGGGATTCATAACGTGGAATGGGACGCAGTGGAACTCCCCAGTCAGTTTATGGAAAACTGGTGCTACGACCGGGCCACCCTCTTTGGCCTAGCGAAGCACTATCAAACTGGAGAACCCCTGCCGGAGAGCGAATACCAAAAATTGCTGGCGGCCCGCAACTATATGAGCGGTTCCGGGATGTTGCGGCAAATTCACCTCAGTTTACTGGATCTAGAACTCCATCACCGTTACCGACCGGAGGGCGCAGAAACCATCCGCCAAATCCGGGAGCGCCTGGCCCAAACCACCCTTATCCTGCCGCCCCTACCGGAAGACCAGTTCCTCTGCTCCTTTGGCCACATCTTTGCCGGGGGCTACGCCGCAGGCTATTACAGTTACAAATGGGCCGAAGTCCTCAGCGCCGATGCCTTTGGGGCCTTTGAAGAGGCGGGCTTAGAAGACGAAGCCGCGGTTCAAACCACCGGGCGGCGCTTCCGGGAAACGGTTCTGGCCCTCGGCGGCTCTCTCCACCCCTTGGAAATTTTCCGGCGCTTTCGCGGCCGGGAACCCCAAACCGCGGCGCTTCTGCGTCACAACGGCCTCGCCGTCGTCTAGGAGAGGGGAAAATTTGCTAACCGAGATCTGCGTACACTGAAGCCTTGCTAAGGGGCGGGTGGGGCGGATAACCGTCGAATTACGTCCACCACCCAATTGAGGCCTGTTATAGGCGGTGACACCTGCGCTTTCGTTGTCCATAGCGGTATTCTCTCGACTAAGGGACAATCGGATAGCTCAAACTCTTGATTCGAGTGCTGAGCGTGGTGATACCCTGAGCATAGCCGAAGGGTCGAAGCGCGTCTCTCCCCAATCCGCCATAGCGCCGGTTCTATGAATGAAGAAATAATGCATTTGCACGAAGAGAGTTTAAAGCGGTTGAGACCGGGATAGCGGTTTATTGCCTCTGCCTAGACTTCGGGGAGCGTCAGGGGTTCGCTTTTCCGCCCTTCTTTTGCCGCCGCTCCGAAGCCTACAATAAAAGCCAAGTTCAAAACATCCACTGATAATCCTATGGCTATTAAACCCCAACCCGCTTGGCGGCGGCAACTCGGGGCGGTTCTTCTCTGGGGAGGAACAATATTTCTCATTGTTAACCTCTTCGCGCCTCAAGTCTTCGGTCGCCCGATTCCGCAGGTGCCCTACAGTCTTTTTATTGATCAAGTGGAAGACGGGAAGGTGGCCAGCGTCTATGTGGCCCAAAACGAAATCCGCTACCAACTGAAGGCGGAGCAAGAGAGTGAGACCAATCAGGGGGGCGTCCTCGGGCAAGTCCTGCGCACTACTCCTATCTTTGACTTGGAACTGCCCAAGCGCCTAGAGGCTAAAGGCATTGAATTCGCCGCGGCGCCGCCCCCCCGTAATTCTTGGTTTGGCACAATCCTCAGT
>JBKCES010000216.1:0-16464 GCA_046304295.1 Cyanobacteriota bacterium
AAAGGATTACCTTGAAGGATATCCACAATTTTTTCACTCATTGTTGCTACTGTCGCACTGATTTTGTAGAGCAATAGAGTTTACGTGTATGTATCTCAGCCACCTGAATACCGCTATAGCGCCGGTTAGCAGAAATAAATACAAAACCCGTCAGCGCCGGAGATTATTCTGAGCGTTGATTTCAAGCGCCGACTTCAGAAAGACCAGCGCCGTTTTTGTAACCCTAGCACTGGTTAGCCGAAGTTAATGTAAAGCGCATCGGCTTCGGCACCGGAGGTTGTCTTGAGTGTTGATTTCAAGCGCCGACTTCAGAAAGACCAGCGCCATTTTTGTAACCCTAGCGCCGGTTAGCGGAAGTTGATACAAAGTCCGTCAGCTTCGGCGTCGGAGGTTGTCTTGAGCTTTAGTCTGAGCGGCACCGTCCAGTTCAGCGGCGTTGACTGACATTAAGAAGGGTTAAGCCAATGACTTGGTCTTGGCGATATCGAATAATAATATTATCTTGCGTCAGTTCGCTATCATCGGCGCTGAGCGCCGGTTGGTGAAAGTTAATGTAAAGTGCGTCGGCAGTGGCGTCGTAGGCCATCCAGAGATTTTCCCGCGGCAGATTGCCTATGGCGTTCGCAAGGGTACGATAACGTAAAATATCGAGAGGGTTTAGGGTTGTAGTGGCCATAGAAGTTGACGTTGGTTAAGGGAATTAATTCTGCGAGTTAGATAAGCGGTAATGACAAAGCCATCCTCCTCACATTCTCGATAGACGACGACTAGGATCTTGCCATTGTCTAAAGGCTTTATCGCCAGAAGTTCTCCGTCGCCCCCGGCAAGAATTTTGTCTGGAGCTTCAATGGCTTGAACTATCTCCGATCTCAAGTTGGCAAGCTCAGGATGTCCATCCATTATATGTTGCCATCTTTCTTCCGGTAACCGAATGCTCAATCCGCTCTTGGCTTGTATTCTGATCATGCTCTTGCGGAGAGGGTGAAAAATAGATCCATTCGGCGCCGACTTCAGAAAGACCAGTGCCGTTTTTATAGCAGTCTCAAGTGGCTTGTAAAAGCCTAAACGCTGGAACCCTTACGGGAAAAGGCTTTTAACAGAGGGAAATTTACAACCTAGATGTGACCGCTATATAACCCTAGTGACGGTGAATCTACTTTCTTGAGGGTGGTAAAGAGAGGTTGATTTTACAAAAGCCTCATCCGAACCTTGTCATCTTCGACAACGCTGAAATGTCCAGCCCAATCATCCCGTGAGGCAATCGCTTTGGCTATCTTGTGAGCGACTACTGCGCTGGAAGGCGCTGTCATCCGAAATAGAATAATCCCGCTGGTAGCAGGAAGATTCATCCGAAAAGCAAGTTCGCCAAAATCTTTATCAAAGGTCAGGAGGATACGATCTTCTGCTTGGGCGCGACTTAATACTTCAGGATCGGAAATGCCGGGGGATTCTGTACGAATCCAAACCACGTCATGTTCTTGTTGGCGTAATGCTTCTACAGCATCCAGAGGAAAGTTCTCGTTGGCAAGGAAGCGCATGGTCTAGACCGGGATAGCATAAACTTTTTCAGACTTGAGCGTTGCGCTAGCATAGCTGAGGCAGGCTTGGATATCTTCAAGACTGATACCGGGATAATTGCGAAGGATTTCATCGGTAGTCCAGCCTTGGGCAAGCAGGTCAATAATAAATTCAACGGCAAGGCGAGTCCCTCTAATGATGGGTTTACCTACCAAGATATCTGGGTCGAGGGTGATGCGAGTTTGCTGATCCATAAACCAACCTGAAGGGTGTCGTGTTTTTCATTTTATGCTCAAGGGAAATTTTTGTGTTTGCCAGCACCGTTACCCGCGTCATGAGTTTTCCTCAGAAAGACCAGCGCCGTTTTTATAACCTTAGCGCCGGTTAGCAGAAATAAATACAAAACCCGTCAGCGCCGGAGATTATTCTGAGCGTTGATTTCAAGCGCCGACTTGAGAAAGACCAGCGCCGTTTTTATCACCCTAGTGCCGGTTAGCGGAAGTTAATACAAAGTCCGTTAGCTTCAGCGCCGGAGTTTGTTTTGAGCATTGGTTTCAAGCGCCGACTTCAGAATGACCAGCGCCGTTTTTGTAACCCTAGCACTGGTTAGCAGAAGTTAATGTAAAGCGCATCGGCTTCGGCGCCGGAGGTTGTCTTGAGTGTTGCTTTCAGGCGCCGACTTCAGAAAGACCAGTGCCGTTTTTGTAACCCTAGCGCCGGTTAGCGGAAATAAATACAAAACCCGTTAACTTCGGCGCCGGAGATTATCTTGAGTATTGGTTTTAGACGGCGCCGATTGGCCGTCTTTTAACTACCACCGAGCCTTAACGTGGGGATAGTTAAGTATCTTGTTATCGCAAGTAATTAGAGTAATATCATATCGTCTTGCCATTGCCACGATGATTCGATCGGCGGGATCTTTATGAAAATCCCCCGGTAACTGGGTGCTTCCAACTGCATCTAGGGGGGATAGTGGTTCAATGACTATGCCCGGTTGCCGCTGAGCAAGTTCTAGCCACTCATTAATAGGCAAAGGAAGTTCTAGCTTATTAAGTCCGCATTTGAGAGCAATCTCCCAGACAGAAATTGTAGAAACTACGATCTTATTTTCTGCCTCAGCTTTAGTGATCAAAACTTGAGCGGTAGGAGACAGGTACGAAGGATTATGCAGAAGCCAAAGCCAAACATGAGTATCCAGTAAAATCATTGTGATAAGGCATCCCAAAGGTCTGGCATGGGATCATCAAAATCCTCACTGATCATAACCGGTAATCCCCGCAGGGGATAAGTTTTGGCTTCGTTGACGCTCTTAGGGGTTAGGGTGATCCAAACGTCATAATCCCCAGTGGGTAATTCCTGGGAGAGTTGGACAGAAAGACGGCGCTCGTCGCTAATGACTGCTTGTGTTTTAATGATTTCCATAATTGGCGCCAAGGTTAAACAAGGATATTATATAAGATAGCAAATCGGACACAGAGATGTAGCCAGCGCCGTTTTTGTAACCCTAGCGCCGGTTAGCAGAAATAAATACAGAACCTATCAGCTTCGGCGCCGGAGGTTGTCTTGAGTTCAAGCGCCGACTTCAGAAAGATCAGCGCCGTTTTTGTAACCCTAGCGCCGCTTAGCGGAAATAAATACAAAACCCGTTAACTTCGGCGCCGGAGGTTGTTTCGAGCATTGGTTTCAAGCGGCGCTCGGACTTATTTGAACATGAGCGGCACTGGGGAAGTTAATATTTAAGTTCAAAAAACCGCAAGGATATAATCATTATTTGAGATGGTTAGTGGTCACAAAATGACCTCAAATAAACCATTTTCAGTCTTACGAGTCAAAATTCGTATATTACCAAAGCCGAAAGTACCATGAGTTGCGTAGCAATACTCAAATAAAAGGATGTCTTCGATACCATCATGGTTGAAGTCGGCCCTCACAATCTCAATCAGTTGTTGACCGATACTTTCCGACCTCTCGACGCACAGTGTGTTTTGTCTAAGTCGCTTGATGACTATCGTGCCGTCATCGACTTTGCTTTGGTAGGTGGCAACAGAGTGATCTTCCTTGGGCACATCTCCAAACGACGGGAAGAAGGAAAACGGAATTAAATATAGATCGAAAATTCCAACTCTTGGATCAGCGATAAGGCTACGCTCAGGTGTTACTGCTGCTTGGAGAGAGCTTAACAATCCGCACTGATGCTCAAAGAAAGTGGACATTTTAATATCAAAATTTGCAAAGTCGTAGTACCCATATTTGATTGCTGTATCGTATTCTTTACAGGTTGTTACATATACTTGTTTACTTGCATCGTTGGTTAAGGTAATGCCGTCAATGTGATCATTTTGCCCGAGCCGTATCGGTTTGTTACGAAGCTCTTCAATATCAGCCTTTGCGACAGTTTGAACTTCCGTAGCATCTGCAAATTTCATGACTTCTATAAGACGAAAAATTTCGTGTGGCTGTTCGTTATGATCCTCAAGAATCTTTGCAACTTCAGATACCGACAGATCACCGCATTCGAGACATTGTTGCAATAGGATTAAAGCTTTTCCGCGACTCTCGCGCTTTTTAATCTTTTCTAAATTTCTTTGAACTTCAGCCCTCTTACTTTTAGCAATGCCAAGAAAGTAATTTATACGTGCTTCATCAAAGATACAAACTCCTTTTTGAAGATTCGCACTGGCACAACAAGGAAGAAGGTTCTCATACCCATAAAGATTGAAGTCCTCATCTAACCTCAATATCGCTTTTACTTGCTGAAGTTGAATAGGATTATCTGCAACACTTTCAGGAATGATATGGTCGATGTGGAAGCTACTAATATCTAAAAGCTCTCTTGTATAAGCACATTTTTTATTATGTGCTAACCACAAAGCTTCTCGTTGAGATGCACTAAATTTCTGGCTGGACATAGGTGTGCTTGGATTTTAACTAGGAGTTGCGAAAAAGTCACATGCATTATCCAACTGCGGTATAATCGTCAGAGAATTTCCACTTATTGCTCCGTGAATCGTATTATGTAGATATAAATAACTTTGTTTGAGTCGAACGGGCAACACCATCTTTATAAACTTAGCGCCGATTCTCTACCCTGATTCAAACCGTAACAAATCTTTACATCGAACTTGCCGCAGGTCTGGAAATCTGAAAAATCGGGCAATGGCAAAAGAGCAAAGGGCTAGGAAAGTCTGAAACCCTCGCACAACACTCGAAAACCGAGAAAGTTGCTCCCGCCATTGGGAGGGTAAGAGAGACGAGACGCCGAACGACAAACCCCCGGAGCATCGCGCCAAGACCCGCCGCGTATCACCTGTTCCGAGTCATTGCTAGACACCCATATAGTATTACCGTTATCTTTAAGGCTCTGGGGTTTCCCCGCATAACTCTCATGCCAATGGTCGGCGCACCATTCCCAAACATTGCCGTGCACATCGAAAAGTCCCCAAGAGTTTGGCTTTTTCTGTCCGACCGGATGAGTTGTGACACCAGAATTTCCGTCATAATTTCCGTCAGAATAGTCAGCATACCAGCCATAATCCCCCAGTTGCTCTGCGTCGTCTCCAAAGGAATAGCGGGTTGTCGTCCCGGCTCGGCAGGCATACTCCCATTCCGCCTCGCTGGGCAACCGATAGGTTTTACCCGCCAGTTGACTCAGTTTTTGGCAAAAAGCCTGACAGTCATCCCAAAAGACCCTCATAACGGGATTTTGGGGATTAACCCTAAAGTCCTCATAGTAGGGAAAAGTCTTTCCCATGATGGCTTGCCATTGTTCCTCCGTGATGGGGAACTGTCCAATATGGAACGCTCCCAGACTGACTTCATGCTGAGGTTTCTCATCATCATGAGCGTCTGAATCGCTATCAGGGGAACCCATCAAAAAGCGCCCGGCGGGGATAGCAATCATGGACAATTGAACGCCGCCGGGAAGGGTTTCAGTGTAGTTTCCGGCCAGAGTGGGAGATGGTTCGGGAGCGAGCGTCGGCGTTGGCGAAGGTTCAGGAGTTGGACTGGGTTTTGGCTTTAACCCTGCGAAGATCTGCAACGGTAAGACTTTTTGCGTCGCCCAGACAAGAGCGCCGCCAGCGCCGACCAATCCTAACGTTTTCAGAAATCGGCGCCGGGGGGGAGGACTAACGGATTTCGGCGGCGGCGGGACGGAAATGGGACGGGTAACAGAGGACTGGGCAGGAAAAATATCAACGCCCAGATCGTTGGCTCGTTCGCACCAATAACACCGACCATAAGCGGCGCTGTAGCGGTGGCTATCCACCTTGTTGCAGAAGTCGATTTGCCCTAAACAATCATCAAACGCCTCCCACCAATCCTGAGCAGTCGGGCGCTGATTGGGATGCGGATGCCCTTCATTGAAACAGCGTAAAAAACAGACCTGCAAACGGGGATGGACAATCTCCAGGGGAATCGTCAAACGTCCCGGCACCACTAAACCGCTTGGCCCATAGGGCCAAAGCCCCCGCTGAATCCACTCCACCGTTTCCGGCTCTTCCCCCGATCCCTGCCAGCGCCCCTGAAAAGGCCCTTGACCGAAGAGTAAATGATGGATCACGACTCCAAGGCGAAAGCGATCATGGACTTCTGTTTGATCCACTTTTCCCATCTCCAGCCCGAGCAACTCAGGGGGCGTAAACTCCTCCGTCGCCACTAAACAACGATAGATTTGAGACGTATAAGGATCGCTCACCTGAAAGGAATCCGTATTGATGATGGTGGGGAGAGCTTTATTATTGACCAGGATATTTTGCAGTTTAATATCCCCCAACACATAGCCCTCATGGTGAATCGCTTGGATAATACCTGCGATATTGCGAGCCACCACATGGAGAAAATACCAATCGAGCTTGATTCCCGCGTCTTCCCGATACTTGGGAGTCGAGATTTTGAGAAGATCTAAACTATTCTCCGCCTCCGGCATCAGAAAGCCAATTCCCTCTCCCCCGTCGGTTTCCAAAATAGAATCTGGCCAAGCAAAGGAAATATGCCCCTGACGAGCATTGGGATCGGATGGTCTGTAAAGCGCCATCAATTCCAACTTACGGCAACGCTGAGGATCGGGGTGGTGGTAAATTTTCGCCAAAAAGCCGGGCCGATCCACCCGCCAGACCTTCGCCTCGCCGCTATGGGCAAGCTCCTGGGTGAGGGTAATCCATTGTCCATCACGACGACTGCGGTAGGCGACCATACTCCTCAACGACGGCGCTGGAGTTTACTCTAGTATGATAGTCGGTTAGCATCCAAAGCGGCGCTGAAGCCTAGATTATCTGGTTATTTTTTTTGAATTTGTAGCTCATACTGATCGGGAGCCAGTAGATACTGAAGCAAACGCCCAATACTGGTGTCAGGCGCCGCAAATCGAATAATCAAAGCTAAGATAAAGAGGCTAAAAGTGAAAATTGCGGACGCAACTAAACCCTGCCAAACCGGAAGCCAAAAACTTAGTTTCGTTTTGTTAATCTCGGCTGTTAAATCTTTTTGAAGCGTCCCTAGTTCTTGCGACAAGATATCTTGTTTATACAATTCTAGCTTTTCTTCTAAAAGCTGATTTGCGTAGCTATCCGCAAATTCTAGTAGCGTGTTCTCCGCCTCTCTGACCAACTCTTCCAATCGTTCGCGATCGTAAGATGTGAGAAACGCGTCCACCATTTCTTTAGTTGGCGAGTTAACGTTTTTGTACCATCTGTTTTTCTCTAGTTTATACTTAGCGTAGGCAAGCATACCGTACAAGCGGTTTTCGCTTATAGGCTCAGTACTCAAAACTAATTTTTCAAAAATTTGATTATAGGGGGGTGGTTTCGCTTCATTCATACTGATATCTAACCCCAGAAGAATTTTTAACTCTCACCGCCAAAAAAAGCTGAATTTTTTGCTAAGGTTTGCCGGATGGCTCGTCGGGCTTTGTTGAGATCGACGCTGATAATTCCCTTGTGACCGCGAAACAGTCTCAAATCAGGATCTTCGGTCTTGCAGTGGACTTCTGGTACTGAAATGACTAATTCATTTTGATTCAATTTTTGTTCTTGGTCGTTGCTTGACATCGCCGATTGACTCTTTAGCTAGATTTCCTTGATCATACCCCATCACTCAGCCTCAAATTAAAGCGGTCGAAGAGCGCCGGCGCCATCGACCGCTTTAATTTGCCCCCTTCGATAGGCGCTAAGACGATCCTGAGATTCCTGAAGCCAAGCTTGATCGACACTTTCCCGCTCAGGGGACTCCAGACTCTGCCAAAGGGCGTCGATAAGCTGAGCTTTCTCGAAAGGCGAGAGCTTGAGGGCTTCTTCTCTTAGCAAAAGACTATCCATCGCATTTAAAATTCCATTGGATCAAAAGGGGAACCCAGAACAGGCTATAGCGACTTACAGACGGATGAGATACGGGCTTCGGCTACGCTCAGCCCTCGTGCCCTGAGCGTAGCGGCCCCTGAGCAAAGCCGAAGGGCCGAAGGGCACCCCTCGATCTGCTCCTTTCTTGCAAGAATACCGCCACCGACCCAATTCAACTGACAATCTGACCCCAATTCATCGGCGGTAGCGCCACCGCTTCCCCCACCTTGCCCGCCGAGACCCGCTTCATCGAATTGCTCAACCAGAGGAAAAGATCCCGGAAATCTAAACCGTTAAGAGCCACGGGAGGACGCTGGGAAAACTGCCGCAGAACCTCCGCGTTGGCGCCCTGCACCGCCACCGCTAGGGCGATGACTCGATTATCCTTTTCCGCCTGCTGAAGACGTTGGGCGGCGCCGCGCCAATCGTCCGTCGGCGCTCCGTCGGTGATCAACACTAACCACGGGCGATAGTATTGCACCCCGTTACTCTTATAGGCCGCCTTGCGAGCCTCCAGCAGATCCAGCGCCAAATTAACCGCTTCCCCCATCGGCGTCAAACCATCCGCCGCCAGCGCCGGGGGCTGAAAACCGTCAATGCCGACAAAATCCTGAATTTTCTGAGCGCCGTCTTTGCCAAAGGCGACAATGGCCGTTTCTAGGCTGAGGGTCGCCTGCACGTCCCGGAGGACATCCTGCTTAAAGGTTTCGATGCCTTGGTTTAAGGCTTGGATCGGCGCGCCTTGCATGGAGCCGGAGGTATCGAGAACCAGGGCAACGGGACAGCGGTTCTCTTGGTTGTCGGCAAATTCGGGGAAAGCAATGGTCATGATCTCGGCGCTTCCTAGAATACGGCGCTAGTCTCTGGATAAAGATTAAAGTTTACTACAATTCCCTACAGCGCCTGGGCGTCGTAGGTATAAAACTCTCCCATGATCCCGAGGGTCTGGAACTGATAGCCCGGAAGCGGCGCCGGTAGGAGCAGACGGGTTTCGTAAACGCTAAACAAGAGGAAATTTTGGCGGCTGGTGCTTCGGGCCACCACCGTCGCAATCTGGGGACGGCTGGCATCCACCAGGGTTTTGCAATAACTCTGGAGAGCGCCGTTAAGGGTCAGAGGAGCCTGGGGACAGACCCGGTCTTTCAGGTAAAAACTGAGGCTCTCGGCGGCGTAGCGCTCATAGTCCCGCTGGCCGGGATTATTCAGCGCCAACAACACCCCGCAACCGGCCGCTAGACTCACCGCTAGGGCGCTCACTACCTGCAAGGGGTTGAGGGCTATCCCCGGGCGCATGGTTTAACGGCCTCCCACAGTAATGGCGTCCACCTTAATATGGGGTTGACCGACGGTGACATAAATACTGCCGCTGACGGAGCCGCAGAACCCGGCGGCGAGGCCCAAATCCTGGGAAGACATGGAAATTTTGTCCATGATTTCCGTAGCGGAGCCGATCAAGGTGGCGCCCTTGAGGGGTTTGGTAATTTCTCCCCCCTCGATCAGATAGGCCTCGGAAACGGCGAAATTAAATTCCCCCGTAGCGCCGACGCTCCCGCCCCCCATTTGTTTGCAGTAAATGCCCCGCTCCACGGAGTTAAATAAATCCCCCAGGGAATAGTCCCCCGGCGCGATATAGGTGTTGCGCATCCGGGACGCCGCAGCGTAGGCGTAACTCTGACGGCGCCCGCTCCCGGTGCGGGGATGGCCGGTGCGGAGGGAACCGGCCCGGTCGGCGATGAAGTTCTTTAAAATCCCCTTTTCGATTAACAAAGTGCGTTGGGGAGGCATCCCTTCGTCGTCCATATCCAGACTGCCAAAGGCTTTGTCCGTTAACCCCTCGTCCCAAGCTGTCAGATTTTCATGGGCGATTTTTTCCCCTTTCTTCTCCATAAAGGGGGTGGTTTTATGCTCGATCTGGGTGGTTTCCAAGAGGTGCCCGCAGGCTTCGTGGAAGATCACGCCCCCAAACTCATTGGCCATAATCACCGGATAGCTCCCCGATTCCACATAGTCGGCGTAGAGCATTTTCCCCGCCGATTCCGCCACCAACTGAGCGGCGCTGTCTGCGTCCCATTGCCGCAGGTAATCCGGGTCGCTGGTGTTGCCCGAGCGCCGACCGATGGAGGTGCGATGCTCGCCGTCGGCGCAGAGGAGGGAGTAACCCACGGATTGGGTCAGGCGAATATCCCGAGCGAAGGTGCCGTCGCTGGCCGCCACTAAGACTTCCTGCCAGTCCCGAAAATAGGCCGCTCGCCGGGATTGAATGTGGTCGGCGTACTGGGCTAGGCGCCGGTTGGCGTCCAGTAGAATGTCTCGGGTTTCCGCCAAGGCGCTACAGCGTTCCAGCCAGGTTTCCTTACCTTTGGCTTGGGCGTAGTCCCGCAGGAGTTCCAAATTCACCGCCGGGGTAAAAGCGCCGGACGCCGGCGGCGTTAACCCTAAAATGAGCAGTCCCTTTTCCAGCGCCGCCTTGAGACCGGGGAAAGATAAATCATTAGTGCTCACATAGCAGTCGGCCTTGCCCCGATAAACCCGAATACCGCACCCCCGAGCCAGACGGGGCGTGACGCTGGTGACGGCATCTTCCTCCGCTAGGACGCTGACATAGTTGACCCGCTCCAGGAAAAATTCCACAAAATCGGCGCCAGCGGCCCGTCCCCAGCCCAAAAGGGCAGAAAGTTGGCTCTCCCAGGCGGCGTCGAGGCGGTCGCTGGGTTGCGTCATATCCAGGGTCGGGAAATCGGGGGCGACGAGGAGAGTGGGGGTCATGGGTTAGGGACTGGAAAAGGAGCAAAACGTTTTCGTTAGTGTAACTTACAAACCCCCGACAGGCTCGTCCCCCGACGGCGCCGGGGTAACCGGAACCAGTTTAACCGCGCAGGCCTTAAGTTCCGGTTGTTTGGAAATGGGGCAGGCGATGGGGTGGGTCAGGGCGTTTAACTCTGCGTTTTCGGCCCAAAGCGCCCCCCAGTGCATGGGCATGGAGACGGTTCCGGGGGAAATGGCGGCGGTAATTTGAATCGGGAGAACTGCGGCACCCCTGCGGGACTGGATTTTGACCCAATCCTCCGGCTTGAGTCCCAACTTTTCGGCGTCTTGGGGGTGAATTTCCAAAAAGGGGCAGGGGTGCATTTTCTGGATTTTAGGAATGTGTCCGGTGCGGGTCTGGGTGTGCCAATGGCCGTAGAGGCGGCCGTTGGTAAGGATAAAGGGGTAGTCCAGATCCCTGGGTTCCGCTAAGCCCTGGGAATGATCCGCACAAAAAATGGCTTTGCCTTCGGCGGTGGCGAAGCGATGATCCGTGTAAAGGCGCCGGGTTTCACAGGCCTCTTCATCCGTTGACCCTTCGGGACAGGGCCATTGGAGCGGCCCCAAGGTTGCTAAGCGCCGGTGGCTCATACCGGACTGGTCGCAGGGTCGTCCCTGGGTGAGTTGGACATATTCCCGGTAAACTTCGGTGCTGTCGGCAAAGTCAAACTCCTCTGCAAACCCGAGACGGCGCCCCACTTCGGCCCAGATTTCCCAATCCGCTTTGGCTTCCCCTGGCGGTGAACGGAAGGCAGAACACAAAGTCACTCGGCGCTCGGAGTTGGTCATCACCCCGGTTTTTTCGCTCCACTGGGCCGCAGGGAGTAGGAGATGGGCGTAGGTGGAGGTTTCCGTGGGGTAGTAGGCGTCTTGATAGATGGTGAAGGGCGAGCGCCGCAACGCTTTTTTGACCCGTTCTAAATCCGGCAGACTGACAGCGGGATTGGTGGCCGCGATCCACAGACACCCCAGGTCTCCAGTTTCCAGCCCGGTAATCATTTCCCAGGCGGAGCGGCCGGGGATCGGGGAAATCCGACCAGGGGGTAAATTCCACAGACGCTCCACTTCTCGGCGGTGTTCGGCGCTGGCGATGAAGCGATAGCCCGGCAGAAGATGAGAGAGGCCGCCGCTTTCCCGTCCCCCCATTGCGTTGGGTTGTCCCGTCAGGGAAAAGGGGCCGCTTCCGGGTCGGCCGATTTGTCCCGTCAGTAAATGGAGATTGATTAAACAGCGCCCTTTGACGGTGCCCTGGAAGGATTGGTTAACGCCCATAGACCATAGGGAGAGAACCCGTTGGGATTGGCTCCAATAGCAGGCGGCGGTTTCTAGCTCGGTTTGGGTAATGCCGCAGGTTCGAGCGACTTGCTCCGGGGGGTAATGGCTGAGGGTGTCGGCATAGTCCTCGAAGCCCTGGGTAGAATTTTCAATAAAGCGCCGGTCTATCTGGCCCCATTGCAGGAGCAAGTAACCAATACCGTGGAGGAGGTCTATGTCCGTTCCGGGTTGAATCGCTAAATGCAGATCCGCGACTTCCGCCGTCGCCGTGCGTCGGGGATCGACGACAATTAACTTCGCCTCTGGGGTCTGCTTCAGGCGTTTTTGCAGACGGTTAAAAATAATGGGGTGGCAGTCGGCGGTGTTGGAGCCGATGATGAAAGCGCAGTCTGTGGTATCCAAATCTTCGTAACAACAGGGCGGCCCGTCGGCGCCGAAACTGTGAGTATAGCTGGAGACCGCCGAGGACATACAGAGGCGGGAATTGGTGTCGAAATTGTTGGTGCCCAAACAGCCCTTGAGCAATTTTTGGGCGATGTAGTAATCTTCGGTTTGCAACTGCCCGGAGCCGTACATACAAAATCCGTCGGCGCCCTGGGTTTCCATCACCCCCCCCAAGCGCCGGACAATCAGGCTAAAGGCTTCCTCCCAGCTAATCCGGGTAAACTCCTGGTCTAAAGACTCCCGGTAAAGGGGATAGAGCAAGCGCTGTTTATCCACCGTCTCCAACACCGTGGCGCCTTTGACGCAGACCATGCCCAAACTGGAGGGATGGGCCCGGTGACCCCGAATTTTCAAACTTTCCCCTGCGGGAACGGCTTCTAACCCACAGCCGACGCCGCAGTAGGGACAAAGGGTTTTGTGAGTTTCAGCCATAGAGGGGAGTAGAGGAGTCCTCAGTGGTTTCCGCCAGCAGAGACGAGCAGGGAATTAACTTCAAGACCGGCGCTGATGGTTCATTGGGATAAACTCTTAAACTATCCTTGGGGTTAGCCCAAAAGAGCAGTTGTTGCCCCGGAAAGACCAGGCGCTCGGTTTTGGGATCTTGGTTTAAACAGAGGCGTTGCAGTTGGGAACTGCTGTTGCGGTAATAACAGAGGCGCTGGGCGCTATTTACATTCTTTTCCATAGTTTTATTGCATTTTAAAAGTGGGCGGACATTCCCTTTCCCCGAAGGGTTACTGTGTATACACAAGTGCCGAGATCCCCCCTAGCCCCCCTTTGAAAGGGGGGAAAACTTCTCAAAATCCCCCTTGTTAAGGGGGATTCTAGGGGGATCAAATCCAAAATTTAGGTCTTTAGCCAAGATCTGTGTACGCTGTAGCAGGGTGGTCATCTCGCTAAGGCATCTTAAGGTTGAACCGATTCCGGCGCCGGCTCGGCAGAGGGAGCGCCGCCCTGGGGGGCGAAGGTTTGGAACATCCCCAGACTCACCAAGGCCAGCGCCGCTAAACTGAGGACGCCCGCGGTAATTTTTTTGATCAATAAACCAGGATTTGGGATTTCTTCCTTAATGTCGTCGTCCTCGTCGTGGGCGTAGCGGTGGAAAAGGAAATCGAGGGCGTAATTCCGCATTTCGTAATATTTGGGGTCGTCCATGATCTGGGCCCGATTGCGGGGGCGGGCAAAGGGAATCTCTAAAATTTCCCCTATTTTGGCGCTGGGGCCGTTGGTCATCATCACCAGCCGGTCGGCTAAAAAGAGCGCCTCGTCAATGTCGTGGGTAATCATCAACACCGTTAGCTGATTCTCTCGCCAAATTTTGAGTAATTCTTCTTGTAATTCTTCCTTGGTAATGGCGTCCAGCGCCCCGAAGGGTTCGTCTAGGATTAAGACCTCGGGGGAAATGGCCAGCGCCCGAGCAATGGCCACCCGTTGCTTCATGCCCCCGGAAATTTGGTTGGGTTTTTTCTGGGCCGCTTCCGTTAAGCCCACCATTTCGAGGTAATGGGCCGCCAGTTGCTCTTTTTCGGTTTTAGATTTCTGGGAATAAACGGAATTAATGGCTAAAAGGACATTATCGTAAGCGGATTTCCAGGGCAGAAGGCAATAGTTTTGAAAAACCATCATTCGGTCTGGCCCCGGCCCGGTAATAGGTTGGTCTTTAAGCTTAACGCTCCCCGTGGTCGGGGAATTAAAGCCCGACACCATATTTAACAAGGTGGATTTTCCGCAACCGGAGTGGCCGATAACGCAGATAAATTCCCCTTCTTTAACCTCTAGATTAACGTCCTCTAGAACGGTGTAGGGGCCGCGACTGGTGGGATAAACCTTAGAGACATTTTCAATCGCAAGAAAAGCCGTGGTTTGACGGGTGAGGGCGGGATCGATTTCGGTCATTTGTGGCATGGGAGGTTGGGGAGAGGGGGGAGGAAGAAAGGCGTATGAGGTTGTTTAAAAAGGGTCAACTCCATGGTTTTATCCCCCCTAACCCCCCTTAAAAAGGGGGGAAATAGATTCAAAGTCCCCCTTGCAAAGGGGGATTTAGGGGGATTTCTCCTAGGGAGCTTAGCCGAAGCGTTAGACCCGGTCTAACAAAACTTCGGAGACTTGAATTTCTCGGTGGAGGTTAAAGCGCCGGATGTAGCCAAGGGGATCGTTGGGGGTGAAGACCATGCCGTCGAAGAGGGTGATGGTTTGGCGCTCGACTTCGAGATCGGGCCAGCCCAGTTGCCGACAGGCTTCGCCGAAGAGATCCGGGCGCCGAACCCGCTCGATGACTTCGACCCAGTTTTTGGGGAAGGGCACATAACCCCAGCGGGCCAGTTGGGTGAGGGTCCAGAGGCCTTCGCTTCGGGAGGGACAGTTGGCTTGATCGACATAAAATTGGTTGAACCGTAGAAGCATTTCCGGCGCTTGGCCATTACCCCGCCGGTAGGCGTCGATGAAGCCGGGGCGGGTATAGTCGGGCAAGGAGCCTAGGTATTGGGGTTGGCAGAGGTAGCCGAGGATTTCTTCCCGGTGGCGCCGGTCGTCGCAGTATTCGCAGGCTTCTAGAAGGGCCTTAACCAGGGCTAAATGGGTTTCTGGGTACTGCTTAACCCAATCTTCCCGCACACCGAGCACTTTTTCTGGGTGGCCGTCCCAAATATCCAGATCCGTGGCGATGACGTAGCCCAGGTCTTCATAGACCGCCCTAGAGTTCCAAGGCTCCCCAACGCAGTAGCCGTCAATGGTTCCGGCCTTGAGATTCGCGACCATCTGGGGCGGAGGCAGACGCAGGAGAGTCAGATCCTGATCCGGGTCAATGCCCCCGGAGGCCAGCCAGTAGCGCAGGAGCAGATTCTGCATGGAGGCGGGATGCACCATCCCTAGGGTGGGCACCTGGTCGGCGCTTTGGTCTAAGTGCGCTTTGAAATCCTCTAGGGTTTTGACACCGTCCTGAGCGAGTTTTTTGCTAAAAGTAATGGCGTTGCCGTTGCGACTCATCACCAGCGCCGTAATGATGGGTAGAGGCAAATTTCCCCCCATGCCCAGGGTTAAGCCCAGGGGCATCCCCGCCACCATCTGGGCGCCGTCCAGACGGTTTTCTCGAACGCCGTCCACAATGGACTGCCAACTGGCTTCCCGCACTAGATTAACGGCCTGCAATCCGTACTTTTGGAAAAAGCCCTTTTCCTGGGCCACCACTAGGGGAGCGCAATCTGTCAGAGCAATAAAGCCGATATTGAGGTTGATTTTCTCCAAACCGGCGCCGGTCATGACCATCGGCGCTTGACCGACCTTCTTAACCCGTTTCTGTTGGTTGAGGAAATAGACCATTTCCCCCCGTAGGGCGTAGTAACTGGGATGATTGACCACTTCTAAGCGATGGCGGGGTCGGGGAATGGGAACCTCTAAGATTTGACCAATGTGGGCCTCCGGCCCCGTGGTCAGCATCACCACCCGGTCGGAAAGCAACAGCGCCTCGTCCACATCGTGGGTCACCATAATACAAGTAACCTGACTTTCCTGAACAATCTCCATCAGGCGCTCTTGCAGATTGCCCCGAGTTAAGGCGTCCAGCGCCCCAAAGGGTTCATCCAGCAGTAACACCTTGGGACGAATGGCCAGTGCCCGAGCAATAGCCACCCGTTGCTTCATCCCCCCAGAGAGTTCCCCCGGTTTCTTGTGGGCCGCCCGTTGTAATCCGACTAAGGCGATACTGTCGTCGATAATTTTTTCCCGTTCTGGTTTGGGAAGTTGTCGCAGAACCCGATGTGCGGCTAAGGCGATATTTTGCCGCGCCGTCAACCAGGGCAGAAGGGAATAATTTTGAAACACCACCATCCGTTCCGGCCCCGGCCCGTCGATTTCTCGACCCTCCATAATCACCCCCCCAAAGGTGGGCTTATCCAGACCGGAAACCATATTTAACAACGTGGATTTACCGCAACCGGAGTGGCCAATCAGGGAAATAAATTCCCCGGCCTTGATTTTTAATTCAATCCCCTTGAGAGCAATATAGCGCTCGCCATTGGGGAGGGGAAAAATACGGTCAACGTGGTCAATTTCAATAAAAGCAGACATGGTTAGGGGTTGGGGAATGGGG
>JBKCES010000217.1:0-7688 GCA_046304295.1 Cyanobacteriota bacterium
CTCCCTACCCCCTCCCGAGAGGGGGAGTTAAACTAGAGCTTTGTAATCTGGATGAAGTTTATTTTTTCCCAAGCCTAATCCTCAAATTATGAAAGACCAGCGCCGGCTTCAAAAACTTGATTAGCGGTTAAAGCCAACTCAGGAAAAGTGGGAGAAGCAATCTGGTCTTCTCCTTGGAAAAGGGCCACTTGATACTCCCCGTCTACCAACTCATGGACAAGAATCGTCGGTTGTTTCGGATCGCCAATAAAGCGCCGACCCCCCAGTCCTAAATAATCGACAATCCAATATTCCCTCACACCGATTTCTTCATAATTTTGCACTTTGGTTAAATAATCTAGACGCCAATTTGTGCTAACCACTTCAATGACTAGCGGAATCGACGCGCCTTGGGTTACAGTGGAAGTCTTCTCCCAAAGCGGCTCTTGAAGAAGATTAGGACGATTGAGAACTAAAACATCGGGGGAATAGGCGGAATTTCTGGTAGGAGATTTGACCAAAACAGTTTTAGGTATTCTATAGGGCAAATTTGACCGTAGATACTCTGCCGTTATTTTTTCGGCCAAGAAGCTTGTAATATCCTCGTGTTTACCTAACGGTTGTGGCATGGGGACGATCACTCCATCATGTAGTTCATAAAGATTTCCTTCCGGTTTCCATTGGACGAATTCCGCAAAGGTGACGACTTGAGGCGGTGCGACAGCTTGTACCATAGTAAGGTAAAAATTCTTAACTTTAAGCTTTATTTTACACCCAGAATAGCGGGACTAGATGACGGATCGACAATTGTCCCTCCAGCCCTCTAAAGATGGGTCATTAATGAACGCTCCCTGGGGCGCTTTCTCAGAGCTAAAACCCTCGTAAATCTACAAGCAATTCAGATATCTTACGCTGGCAAAATCCGCTTGGCACATAGGGAAAAACACTTAAAATTCTGGGAAAATTATCCGTATTTTAACGACCATCGTAAATTTTAAACCATTTAAGTTTTTTAAGAATTATTACAATTTTCATAGCGCAGAAAATTTGTCAAATATTACAGTTATAATATAGTAATAGTCAAGCGTTAAAATGATTGACTTAGTTTAATTCGTTTTTTAAGTAAACCTTTTGCATGAATGACTCAGCGCCGTGCTTACGGGTCTTAAGGGGTTAGGAGCGCCGGCCGCCCCTAGGCAACCAAACCTGCGGTGGTTATACTTCCAACTCGGTTTGACCACGGCGATTTTATGCTATCTCTTACTGGCGGTAGCGCCGGTTTTAGCTGAAAATGAAACCACCTCGGCTCCCTTAGAAAACACAAGTTTAGCCTTAGAGAATCCTTTGGCTAAAACGCCAAGTCAATATAATTTTCCCGAATTTGCGCCGCTTCCCCAGCCGGAAACCCCGACTATCTCCACGCCATCCAGTTATGATCCCGATCTCCGTCTAGAACTGGCTCAAGATTGGAGTCTCGCTTCTGAGTCTTTCTCCCCAAGAGAGCCGCTTCCCGATTTAGGCGTTAATGGCCGAGCTGACTTAGTAAAAATCTGGCTTGAGTCTAAAGAAACTAAAGTTCAAGAAAACGAGTCTGCCGCCAAGCCTACCGCTTCCTCTACTAAAGCAGGGGAATTCGCCGACGCCCGCCTTCCCCGAGAAACCGCCTACGCATTTGGCGAACTGGCCCCACTTTCCCCGGAACTGGAGCGCCGATTAGGTTTAGAGGCGTCGAAACCCGAAGCGAAACCGGAAAACCAACCGACTGTGTCCGCTCTCCCCCCTAACCCAACGCTAACGTCGATTCCCGCTCCCCGCCAAGCGCCGGGCGGTAACAATTTGATTTTAGATAATCGGGAATTACCCTTCGGCGCTCAGCCTAATTTAGAAGAATTGGTGACTCTAGCGGAAGACCAGACCACGGCGCAAATTCCTCCCCCTCGTTTTGTGCCCAATGTGCCCCTAGAAACTCCCGCGCCCCCGGCGCCGGAAACCCCGGAAGCGCCAGCCTCTCCGTTGCCGCCCAATGTGCCCAGGGAAGTGGGGCAAAAGATTTTAGATATTATCATCGAAAATTTATTGGATAGCGGCGCTGGTAAATATCCCTTTATTCTTAACACTAGCGATTTATTAACCATTAATCCCGCTAGTTATACACCGAGCAAATTTAATACCTATCTTAATTTTTTTCTAGATTTAGATGACTTTGAAAGCGTTAATCCCGTTGCTGAAGAGGCTTTTAGCGACCCGGTTCTCAAAAATTTAAGCGCCTCGGTTTACCCAGATGACCAGCAATTTTATTGGATTTTAGACGGGAATCGAGTGGTGATTGAAACCAACGGGGCGCATTTCAATACAGGTTACCAAGGTATTATTTTCAATCGCACCATTCAACAGCGAGCCACCTCGACCTTTAGCCTCTTTGGTCAGCAGGCGGTCTGGGCACTTCCCCAAACCCTGGGCAGTATTACCGGCGCCGAGGGGGCGGATAATTTACAAATTTTAAGCGGCATCGCCCAGATTGTTTTGCCCAGTAATTTAACCCTAGATCCCGATTTACAGGTTAATTTTACGTTGAATAATTTTGACGGTCAAGGGAATGATTTTAGCAAAATTGTCCGAGTTGACGATGTCAATAAAGGCAACACCAGCGACCTCGAAGGCGGCGGCGCTTTTTTTACCAACCTCGACGCGGATAACGCTCCCCGCTTTTTGCAGGCCTTTCCCACGGTGAATATCCAAGGACTCCTCAATAACGATGTGCAATTTCAGCGGGGAGAAACGGTGCCCTTAGAAAATTTTCAAGCCATGGGCATTACCGTGGGAGAATTTTTCAGCGGTCAGGGTTTCCGCTTTAATAATACCCTCACTTCGGCGCCGGGTATTAAAACTCTACAACTCAATGCCAGCGACAATAACGATTTAGTGAAACTCCTCAGCAGTCCTTTTTTAACAGAACGAGAGAAGGATTATTATTACCTCAACTCCCTTATGTGGAACTCCGGCGGTCAACAACCGGCGACGGTGGAAACCATTGAGCTGAGTCAAAGTAGCGAGGATTGGTATCGGCTCACCTTTAGCTGGTCAAACAACCGTACTTTGTTAGAATACCATCCCGAAAAAGTCGAGCTGAGTTATACCAACGTTTTCACCAATCCGGGAGTCTCTTTAACTTATACTGACTTAAGTAATATCGACGACCGCCAAACCTTAAATGCCTCTCTCGGCTTAGCTTTTGGAGGTTTATTTTATTTACTCAATCCCAATCATTTAAACGACCATTTAGACGAAGCCCGTCAAAACTATACCGAAGCCCGCTCCATGGCGACCCTGAAAACTCAAGCCACTTCCCAGGAGCGCCGGGCCATGAATTTTCGCCTCAATCGCACCCTACAAAACGCCAGTAGCAATAGCGGACTCAGTCAAGTTTCCGGCAGTTACACTTTCCAGGGAAACATCACCCCGGAGGATTCCCTCTTAATGCAGGTCAAAAGCGGCGTTTATACGAGAGCTGTCAGCTTTTTTAACCAAACCGTTACCGACTGGAGCGAAGCGCCGATTATTATGGATTCCGTTAGACCCAGTGATTTTGGCCCCCTCATTTTCGCTGGGGTTAATATCCCCATTGAGTTGACCAATATTGACTATAACCCAGTGTTTACCCTCGGCTTTATCACGGTTCAGGACGAAGGGGGAACACTACTTTTAGAGGATAGTATTCGCCTCGACCGTAATGTCTTGACGACTGTTCCCATTATTGGTGGCAAGGCGGCGGATATTGATTTTGGTCGCATTAGTTTTCGCCAAACGATTGACCGCTTAATCACCACCAGTAACTATCAAGGCTATCTCTATTTGCCGGCGCTGGAATTCGTGCTAGCGGGCACCATGGGAGATATTAGCTATAGCGTCGCTTTGGGTAGTTGGTTTAATCTTTACCCCCAATCGGCGCCGGGCATTACCGAAAATTTTGCGCCTTCCAATAGCTCAATTAGTAAAGAAAAAGCGTTGGGTTTGTACTTCAAAGCCTTTGTCAAAGGAGATTTTACCCAGATTTTCTACGACGCCAATAACCAATGGGAAACCATTTTAACCCATACCCCTTCCCTCAGTTTAAACGCCGGCACTAATCCCAACCGGCTGAATATTTCCAGTATTGGCCTGAGCTACACCCTGCAACTTCTGCGACGGGAATATAACAGCTCTGTCACCTTTTCTACCAGCTACAGCCCCCAGGAGCTTAACGCTGAATTCGCCCCGAATAGTTTAGGAAACATCGGCCTCTTTACGGCGCTCAATTTTTATCACCAATCCGGGTTCCGTTTTTCCGGCTCCCTTTCCCTCGGTGGCACTAGTTTTTATGCTCTGGAGGCTACCTATGATATTCTCCAGTCCCCGGAATGGGGAGTGATTGGTATCGGCCCCTACTACGCCAATTACGTGGTCGCAACTCGGGGCTTTGACTCCCAGGTGGCGGATTCCAACTATGGTCTAGTGATTAACTACACTCTGCCCAACTCCGGTTTAGGCGTCCGGGCTAAGTTAGGAACCAGCGAGACCGGCTTTCGGGGACAGTTAAGCATCAACGGACAAATTAAATTCTAAAAAATTAAGTACAAAAATTTTGCTTTAAACCCCAAAAAGACTAATATAGCAGTCCTAAGTGAATCATGAACAGGGTTCGATTTGCGCCCCCCTTTCCAAGGGGGGTTGGGGGGGATAATCCTTTTATTGTGTTCACCACCTATTTAGGCCTGCTATACAGATAAAAACTAATATCTGTCATCCGATATCTGTCATCTGATAAAAGGAGAGAAGGGTTTTGCCGTAGCGTTTCTGGTCTCGTTGGCTGAGTCCCTGAATTTCCAGCGGCGCCGTAAAGTTGCAGTCGTGTTCGACGGCGAGTTCTCCGGTTGGGGCTAGAATTCTCGTCTCGCTAATGGCTTCTAGAACCGGAGAGTAGAGAGCGCCTGCGTAGGGAGGGTCGAAGTAAATCAGGTCGAATTGTCGGGGGGGAAGGCGGGGCAGAATTTTTAAGACGTCGCCCCGCAAAATTTCCACGGTCTGCCCAGGGGCGGCGAGACGAGTCCAGTTACTCTGTAGAAGACGACAGACAGCGCCGGAAGAATCCACCCCGGCGACGGATTGAGCGCCGCGACAGAGGGCTTCGGCGCCGAGGGCACCGCTACCAGCGCAGAGGTCTAACCAGCGACTCCCCTCTAGGCGCCCTTGCCAAATATTAAACAGCGCCTGTCGCACCTTGGCGGCGGTGGGGCGGGTTTCAAGACCCGGTAGGGTTTTCAGAGGGCGGTTGCCGTAGATGCGGAGAGCCATGACTCCCTTCCTTTAACCACGTTGTTGAGATAGGAGTTGCACCAGTTGTTTGACCTGTTGCTTGTTGAAAATTTGTAGGAGCACATTGGCTGCGGCGCCGGGTTCCGCCGGTAGCAGAATTTGGGGGGTCTGGGCCTGGGCCAATTGTTTAAGACCGGCGCTGGGGACGATTTTAGCCGGTTGCTCCAATTCAAAATAGTCGCAGGCCTGTTTGAGGTCTTTTAAAACCACCGGCGCTAGGGCTCGGAAACTATGGCGGGGATTGGCCACGGCTTGGCGCACCAGCTTGACCACCTTTTGCCAGTTTTCCTGGGGCGATAACTGGGCCAACCGCTGACAATGGCTCTCCAACTGCTGGCGCTGGGCCGGATCGCCGGGGGTCTGTTTGAACAGCGCCAACATCTGCCGCAGAATTTTCTTGATTTCCTCGGGTAAATCGACCTCGCCTAGCGCTTCCGCTACGACGGGCTCCGGCGCCGCGGCGGGACGACTGAGGGTGCTATGGCTCAGGAGATAGTTCAGATAATTCTGAAGTTCTTCAAAGTTTTGGCTGGCGCCTTCGACAATAGATTCCGCTTCTTCGACCTGTAGCCCAAAGGGGCCCTGAAGTTTCTCCACTAAATCCTGGAGGACATCGTAGCCTTTTAGGAACAAAGACTCTAATGTTTGATCCACCGCCACGGGGTTTTCCCGCAGAATTTTAAAGGCATCTTCCAAACGGTGGGCGGTTTTTTGAATGCTGGTGTAGCCCAGCATGGCGGCGCCGCCCTTGACGGAGTGGGCCGCCCGGAACATCTCGTTCAGGCGCTCCTGGTCGCCCATAACGGTTTCTAATTCGAGGATGCCGTGCTCTAGGGTTTCTAAGTGTTCTTTGGCTTCTTCGATAAAGTAGCCGAGAATTTTTTGTTGATCCAAGGGTCTATCCTCCCTAAACGATGGGAATGGGGCGCCGAAAAAAAGAGGTTTCTCTATAGGTATAGTGCAAAATCTTCCAATTGGCCCCCTCAAATCCTTTGGCCCTCACCCAAATCTCTCTCGCTTCATCCCAGCGCCGTTAAAAATCGTTGGATAACGAGCGCGTTGGCGAGATCGATAAAAAAAGCGCCGACGAGGGGAACGATGATGAACGCCTGAGGCGCGGCGCCAAATTGCTCCGTCACTGCTGTCATATTGGCGATGGCCGTGGGGGTAGCGCCGAGGGTCAGCCCGGAATAGCCCGCGGACACCACCGCCGCGGCGTAGTTTTTGCCCATGAGGGGAAAGACCACAATTAAGGTGTAAGCAATGGATAAGAAGAGTTGAAGCGCCAGAATCAAGGCGATGGCCCAGCCCATGTCCGCCAAGGTCCACAACTGCAAACTCATCAAGGAAATCGCTAAAAAGAGACCCAGGCAGACATCGGCGATCAGTGCCGACGAGGCGGTTCCCCCCGGCCACTTCAGACCCCGAAATAGGAGGGGCAGGGTATTGGTTAAAGCGATACCCGCCAGTAAACAGGTCACAAAGGCGGGTAAGCGTAGGCCAAAATCGACCAAAATCTTATTCATCTCGAATCCTAAACCAATGGCGACAGCGATGACTAAAATGGCGTTGAGCAGGGTCAAATAATCAATCTGCACGTCGTTTTGATCGGCCCGAATACTAATGGAGAGATCCTGGTCTTCCGCGTCAGGCTGGAGTTGATATTTGAGGATTAAAAATTTAGCTAAGGGGCCGCCGATAACGCCGCCAAAGACGAGACCAAAGGTGGCGCTGGCCAGACTAATTTCCGCAGCGTTCTCAATGCTGTAATCGCTTTGGAAAATGGGCGACCACGCGATGGCGGTGCCATGGCCGCCGCTGAGGGAAATCGACCCCGCCAGCAGGCCAAAGGGCAGTTTCAAGCCCAGCGCCGCCGCCGCCAAGATTCCCGTTAGATTTTGGGCGATTAAAAAGACCACCGCCGTTGCGAGCAGGATTAGCAGAGGTTTACCGCCCTTAACGAGAACGTCTAGTCGGGAGGATAATCCTAGGGTGGTGAAAAAGATAATTAAAAAGGCGTCCCTGACGCCCAAATCAAACAAAATTTGGGAACCAAAAAGAAGATAATAAGCGCCGAAAACCAGAGAAGCGATGACCCCCCCGGAAACGGCGTCGGGAATGTTAAAGGTTTGTAAAAAGGAAATGCGTTTAGTGAGAAATTTCCCTAAATACAGGACTAAAATCGCCAGAATAATAGTCTGACGCAAATCCAGTTGCAACGTATTCATAGACTCTATCCAGATTGAAACCTGTAATTTAACTCCCCCTCTTGGGAGGCTACCGTGTATACACAAATGTCAGAATCCCCCCTAACCCCTACTTCGACAAGCTCAGTACGGCGCCTTGGAAAGGGGGGA
>JBKCES010000218.1:0-5422 GCA_046304295.1 Cyanobacteriota bacterium
ATAAGGCAAAAGGCAAATTAGTCATAGAATGTGATGAATTATGGTCTTTCGTCTTTGCAAAAAAGTATAAGTATTATGTCTGGCTTGCTATTGATAGGCAAACAAGAGAAATTATTGGCTGTTTTATCGGAGATCGGAGTCATGAATCCGCAAAAAAATTATGGGAAAGTCTGCCGCCAGTTTATCGATAATGTGCTGTCGCTTATACCGATTTTTGGAAAGCATATGAAAAAGTTATTCCTAGCAAACGTCACCGAGCTGTTGGTAAAGAAAGTGGACAAACCAATAATATTGAAAGTCTCAATAATACTTTACGTCAAAGGATTTCACGACTCGTCAGACAAAGTCTGTCTTTTTCCAAAAACGTAGACAATCACATAGGTGAAATTTGGTACTTCATACACGACTATAATTCTTCCCTGGCCAGCAATTGAGCCTTCTTCACTACTCCTGAATCACTACCGGTTTTCGGATATGTCTAATGATTACATGCACTTACGCAGCAAAAAACAGAGTGAGGAACGAGCGGCACTTATTGCCGCCGCACAACTTCACCATTAACCCCTCAGCGCCGCCACCAACTCAGTAACCATATCCCTGGGATGCTCCCAAACAGGACGAGTAGGAGGTCAAGCATTAGGAAAGTAGTCGGGATCTAGGATTTGCGCCTGGGTAAAGGGGCATTCTAAGGGAAAGGTCGCAACCGGAAGTCCGGTTTCCTTAGCCGCGTCCTTTCGAGCGTCTTCATAGCAATCTCTAAGCTCTTTTTGAAGATAGGGTTTTAGGCTGGGACTATCTTTGAGGACGGCTTTAATCTGGCGCCGTTGTTCGTTAATGGTCACAATCCAGCTTGTCGTCTGCTTTTGGGACTGATACTTCTGTTTGAGCAAGTGCATGAGCAAAACGATTAAACGGGTTTTGATTTCCCGTTTGTCACTGCGTCCCATGGATTCGATCTCTTCGATCAGGTTTTCTAGGTCTAAGGCTTGGAAGTTACGGGATTTTAGGCTGTTGGCGGTTTCTTCGAGCCACTGGTTAAAGTCGGCGTCATAGAGCGTGGGGGACATGGCTTCTCCTGAATTAAGCGGTGGAGGCTTCTGGGACTCTTCGTTTGGTCGCCTTAGCATAACGTTCAAATCCCGGCGCTGGGGGCGTTACGGCTACGTCTAACACCCCCGACTGGGGCTAACTCAAAACCCGAACCAGTGCCGCGCCGACCCGTTGGGCCTCTTCTTCGGTCATGCCGGAGGTTAAGGGCGGGCAAATATGGCGGGGACACCAGGTTTCCGCCTCGAGGAAAGATTGCCCCTCGCAGACCCCGGCAAACACCGGCTGTTGGTGGCAGGGAATTTCATAGACCGTTCCTCCGAGAATAATTTCCTCCTGGGCCAGCGCCGCTTTCACTCCCGCCGGCGTTTTGCCCTCTGGCAGTAGGACGATTAACTTATACTGGCTGGCCTGATCCATGTGCTCCGTGGAGACAAAATCTAGCCCCGCCTCCCTTAACGGCGCTGTGATTAACTCATAGGCCCGTTGGCGCCGGGCCAACATCTGGGGCAGTTTTTGCAGTTGGATTTCCCCTAGCAGGGCGTGGATTTCCGTCATTCGGGTGCTGTTGCCAAAATCGGTGTGGAGGCCGCCGAAGTTCATGCCCCGTTTCCCCTGATTCCGCAAAGAGCGGGCGATCACATCCTCCTCTGGGTCGTTGAGGGTAATCATCCCCCCTTCAAAGGTGGTCATCACCTTTGTGGGAAAAAAGGAAAAAGAGGCGCCGTCCCCCAGATTACCCGCCTGAACACCTCCCAGTTGACTGCCGTGGGCGTGGGCCGTGTCTTCCAGGAGAAATAATCCCTGTTGACGGCAGTAGTCCGCCACCTGGGGAAATTCGGGGCTAATGACCCCGCCGATGTGAACCCAGAGTAGCCCCGAAAGGGGTTGAGTATAGGCTTTACTCTCTACCGCCTCCTTCACCATCGCCAAGGAGGGGGCAAAGGTGGTTTTGTCCATATCCAGGTATTGAACCTGGGCGTTAACCCGCAAAATGGAAGCGACGGTAGCAAAATTAGTATTGGTCGGTGCTAAAACCGTGGTATTTTCCGCTTTCTTTAAACGCAGGAGGATTTCCAACCCGGAGGAGCCGCTATTGACGGAGACGGCGTATTTCGTTCCCACATAACGGGCGAAGGCGTCTTCAAAGGCGCGAGTATGGGAGCCGAGGATCAGGGAGCCGGATTTGAGAATCTCCCGGGCTTGGTCGAGAAAGGTCTCAATTTCTGGGTCGCTGAGGTCAAAATAGAAGGGCTTAATGGCGGACATGGGAAACGGGACTCCTGAGAACGGGAAGAAAAAACCCCCATTAACTCAAGTTATCTGGGGGCGTTATTATGAAGGGTTCATCTATCTATTGTAGGGCGACCCACGGCGCCGGGACTAAAACCAAAGAACCTGGAGCGAGGGGGGAATTGTCAAGGGTTTCACCAAACGCTAGCCCACTGGCATGTTGCCCTCTAGATAATCTCGTAGTTGCCGGTCATGGTCGTGACTCAGATTCCCCAAAGGCAGTTCGGTAATGGGGAAAGCCTCTACTTTTAAGACCTCTAATTTGTCCTCAATCCCTAGCTCCCCCGTCGCCTCCAGCGCCAGCAAAATGGAAATAGAGTGCATACGGGGATCCCGTTCCGGGTCGGAATAGACTCCGGCCAGTCGGGGCGCTCCCGCGAGGTCTAAACCAGTTTCTTCCTTCAGTTCTCGTCGGGCCGCCGCCGTTAAGGTTTCCCCCCAATCCACTAGGCCGCCCGGTAGGCCCCATTGCCCCGTGTCTCGGCGCTGGATCAGGACAAGGCGCCCGTCCCCCAACCGGGGAATCAGGGTCACGCCGGTAATGGGATGACGGAAGGCCACCTTTAGTAAGGTGCGGGTATAGCGCCAAAATTGGGACATGGGAAGGTGAAAAAGTAAAGAGGCCCTTAGCTTAACTAATCCCAGGATAAAAATGAATCTGAACCTATTTATTTAAGACCCGGAGCATCCAAGCGGTTTTTTCGTGTACTCGCATCCGGTCAGAGGCGAGGGAGGTCGTGGATTCATCGTCGGCGCCCTGGGAAAGCTTGAGCACTTGACGGCAGGTTTTGACAATTTTTTCGTGGCCGCTAGTGAGAATATCCACCATTTCCGTCCCGGAGGGAATCTCGTCCACCTCTTGAATGGAGCTAAGTTGGGCGAATTGTTTATAGGTGCCGGGGGCGACGACATCTAAACTACGGATACGCTCGGCAATTTCGTCCACCGCCAGCGCCAGTTCGTTGTACTGTTCCTCAAACATTAGGTGCAGTTCCCGGAATTGGGGGCCGGTGACATTCCAGTGGAAATTGTGGGTTTGTAGATAGAGGGTGTAGGTGTCGGCCAGGAGTTTTTTCAGACCCTCGGCGATTTTTAGGCGTTCGGCTTCAGGGATGCCAATATCGATAGCGCTCATGGTCACCTTTTAATTAACGAGTAATACGCTACTCACTATAGCGGCCTTTCCCCGCTAACGAAAGCGTCGATAGACCTCCGCCAGCGCCTGGGCATCCCCCACATTGCCGGGGAAGAGGACGACGGGTAAGCGGGGAAAACGGGGATGGTCGGCGCCGGTCTGAACCGTGGAAACGCCGGGTAAAACTTGGCCCAGGAGGCGGGCGGAGCGCAGTCCTAAACCGGCGCTGAGGACATCGTTGGAGGTGATGCCCCCTTTGCTAATTAAGTAACCCATCTCCGGGGGCAAGTTTTGAACGATGGCCATTAACAGCGCCGAAAGTTCCTGACCAAAATCGAGGCGGGCTTGGATGGAAGCAAAGCTTAATTCCCCCCGGCTGGTATAAATAACCGGAGTTTTCCCCTGGGCGAAGGCTTCCCCAACGGCGCTTAAGGTTTCCTGTTGAATCTGCGGCGCCGAGGCGGGGTTGTCCCGCAGACGTTCCGCGGGGATTTCCAGGGGGCAAACCCCAGGCTCCTGCAATAGGACTGCTAACTGCTCCGTGGTCTTGCGCACATGGGAGCCGACTAAAACCACCCCCGGCCCGGTCTGAGTTTTTAAACTCCCCAAGGTCTCCGGTGCCTGGGGTTGGGGGCCTAAATTGGCCAGGGAAGTCAAAACGCTGGCGGCGCTACGGAGCAGAAAGCGCTGGCCCCGGGCCGTGGCGGTCAAGAGATTCTGGGCAAAGCGGTCTAAATCCCCTTGGGTTTCTCCGTCCACAACTCCGCAAACATTGTTTTTTAAACCCAGTAGGCGCTCTAAACTACCGCCCCGCAGATCTGGGAGTATAAAACGCTCCACCTGGGACGCAGGGATACGGCCCTGGGTTTTTTCCTCCACGTAATCCGGCAGGTAACTATGGCGGTAGCCAAAGACGGAGTCCTGGGCAAATTCGGTTTCATGCACCGGGGTGGGGGTTCCCGCCACGAGTAAATAATGGACGCTCTCTTTCGTGATCCGTCCCCCTTCAAAAAAGGCGGGAATGAGAAAATGGGCATCAAAGGGGCCCAATTCCTCGGCGATGACGTCGGTTTCCAATGGGTAATGACCCCGCAGGGTGGAATCGGAACGGCTGACCACCAGAAAATCTTGAATCTCTTCTTCCGCCAGCGCTGCCTTGAGATTCTGGCAGACTTCCTTAACCACCGCTCCGGCGCTCTCCGGGGGCAAGGCCCGAGTGTTGGTCAAAATGAAAAAGATCGGCGCCGGGTCCCGCAGTCCCAACTTCAGGGTTTCCAGATCCCATTTCATCAAGAGCAGGCAACTGTGGACGGTCTGGGAGCCGGTGGGGTCGTCGTCGAGGACGATGATTTTGGGGGAGGCGGCCATGGAGAAGTTAAAAGATAATCTTGCGTATTATACTGCCTGGGTTAACTCCCCCCGCAAACCGGCGCCGCTAGGAGAGTTTTTAAAACCAGAATTTGCAAGGCTTCCAACAGAGCGACACCCGCCAAGAGAAAACCCCCGTAGCGCCGCAGAAGCCGCCAAATTACCCGGCCCAGCAGGCGTTCCATCTCCGGGCTGGCCAGCTCCTCTCGTAGAAGGGTTTGCACCTGACGATGAAAAACGGCGCCAGCGGCCTGCACGGTCTGACTAACTTGGCGGTTGAGGAGGGTTTCCGCTTTTTCTAGGGGATTCTCCATCCGCTTAATCCGTAATAGCCTTAATCAGGACCTCGCTGAGACTCATGTCCGCCATATCTTCGATGGTGATGGTATCGACGATGTCAAACTTGGCGCCCGCCTGTTGGAGTTGGTCGTCCAGCGCCTTGAGGAATTGGGTCGCCTGTTTGTCCCGTCCCACCTGAATCAGAGAAATAGCGAGTTCTTCGCCGGTTTCCACCTGGTTGCTGGCGTCGAGAATTAAGCGCATCACCGCCTTATGATCCGTCGGCTCCCCGTCGGTGAT
>JBKCES010000219.1:0-3011 GCA_046304295.1 Cyanobacteriota bacterium
AGTGGGAGGTGGCTAACCAAGCCCGGGGAGAAACGTAGTTAAAGGAGTTAACATCGGTGATCACCCCGCCCACGGAGTTCAGAGAACCCAGGGGCGCGTGGGTCATGTATTCCGCCGCGCGGCGCACTTGCCAGGGCTGAATATCGTTGCGGAGTTTATCCAGATCCAAGCCGTTGGGGCCCCGGAGGGGTTCCAACCAAGGACCGCGGAAATCCCAGAAACGCATGGTTTCACCGCCGAAGATGATTTCCCCGGTGGGGGAGCGCATCAGGTATTTACCCAGACCGGTGGGGCCTTGGGCGGAGGCGATGTTAGCGCCCATGCGTTGGTCCCGCACCAGAAAGGTGAAGGCTTGGGACTGGGAGGCTTCCATGCCGGTGGGGCCGTAGAATTCGCTAGGGTAGGCGGTATTGTTAAACCACACATAGACCGAAGCGATGAAGCCCATCAGGGAAAGAGCGCCGAGGCTGTAGGAAAGATAGGCTTCCCCGGACCACACAAAGGCGCGGCGGGCCCAGCCGAAGGGTTGGGTGAGGATGTGCCAGATGCCGCCGAAGATACAAATCAGGCCGATCCAAATATGACCGCCGATAATATCTTCCATATTGTTGACGCTGATGATCCAGCCTTCGCCACCAAACGGCGCCTTGAGCAGATAGCCAAAGATAATGGCCGGGTTCAGGGTGGGGTTGGTAATCACCCGCACGTCGCCGCCGCCGGGGGCCCAGGTGTCATAGACGCCGCCGAAGAACATGGCTTTGAACACCAATAACAGAGCGCCGCAACCCAAGAGAATCAGGTGGTAGCCAATGATATTGGTCATCTGGTTTTTATCTTTCCAGTCGTAGCCAAAGAAGCTGGAATACTCTTCCAATACTTCCGGGCCCCGCAGGGCGTGGTAAATACCGCCCAGACCGAGAACGGCGGAGGAAATCAGGTGCAGGACGCCCACCACAAAGAAGGGGAAGGTGTCAATCACTTCGCCGCCGGGGCCGACGCCCCAACCGAGGGTGGCGACGTGGGGCAGGAGGATTAGCCCCTGCTCGTACATGGGTTTTTCGGGGATGAAGTGAGCCACTTCAAAGAGGGTCATAGCGCCGGCCCAGAAGACGATCAGGCCAGCGTGGGCCACGTGGGCGCCGAGGAGTTTACCGGAGAGGTTAATCAGTCGAGCATTGCCAGACCACCAGGCGAAACCGGTGGATTCAATGTCGCGACCGCCTCCCATGACAGAATTAGAGAGCGTTACCACGGGGGAGAACCTCCTCAGGGAAGATAAAGTTTTCGTGGGGTTGATCCTGGGGCGCCATCCAAGCGCGCATCCCTTCGTTCAAGAGAATATTTTTGGTGTAGAAGGTCTCAAATTCGGGATCTTCCGCCGCCCGCAGTTCCTGGGAGACAAAGTCGTAGGCCCGCAGGTTGAGCGCCAAACCGACGATGCCGATGGAACTCATCCACAGCCCCGTCACCGGCACAAACAACATAAAGAAGTGCAACCAACGTTTGTTGGAGAAGGCAATTCCAAAGATTTGGGACCAGAAGCGGTTTGCCGTCACCATGGAATAGGTTTCCTCCGCCTGAGTGGGTTCAAAGGCCCGGAAGGTGTTGGCTTGGTCGCCGTCTTCAAAGAGGGTGTTTTCCACCGTGGCGCCGTGAATCGCGCAGAGGAGAGCGCCGCCGAGGATACCCGCCACGCCCATCATGTGGAAGGGGTTGAGGGTCCAGTTGTGGAAGCCTTGCAGGAAGAGGATAAAGCGGAAAATGCCCGCCACCCCAAAGCTAGGGGCAAAGAACCAACTGGATTGTCCTAGGGGGTACATCAGGAAGACGCTGACGAAAACCGCGATGGGGCCAGAGAAGGCGATGGCGTTGTAGGGACGAATGCCCACCAGACGAGAGATTTCAAACTGGCGGAGCATAAAGCCAATCAAGCCAAAGGCGCCGTGGAGCGCCACGAAGGGCCAGAGACCGCCGATTTGGAACCAGCGAGTCAGGTTGCCCTGGGCTTCGGGGCCCCAAAGGAAGAGTAGGGAGTGGCCGAAGGCGTCGGCGGGGGAAGACACGGCCACCGTGAGGAAGTTGGCGCCTTCGAGATAGGAGCTAGCCAGCCCATGGGTGTACCAGGAGGTGACGAAGGTGGTGCCGGTGAGCCAGCCCCCTAGGGCCATAAAGGCGCAGGGGAAGAGCAGAATACCGGACCAGCCGATAAAAACGAAACGATCGCGCTTAAGCCAGTCGTCGAGGACGTCAAACCATCCTCTTTCGACTGGGGCGCGTCCGACTGCGATGGTCATAGAGTCAAATCCTCTTGCGGTAGAAAGCAGGGGCAAGATTTTTTCAAAAAGGGACGCGGGCTAAGATGTGGAGCCAGTTGGGTAAGAGTCCATTGTCCTATAAGACGGAACCCTTGCAAACTAGGAACGGCGCGGGGAAGCAAGCCCCTCAAGGTTCGCCGTCGCCCCCGGTGAGCGCCCGGAGACGATCCACCATTTTCTTAAAAGAGACCTAGGCAAAAATGCTTAGACTCCAAGGGGTTGGTAGAGTTTACCAAAAATCTACTCCCATCATTATTAGCAAAAAATTTACAATTTGACATATTCCCGCTCAGGTTCTCCCGGAGAAGGTTCCCCGCGGCTCACTTTGGAGAAAATGAGAGCCGCCTCCCGGTCTGAAGGGGCTACCCTGTACACACAAGTGCCACAACCCCCTCTAACTCCCCCTTAACAAGGGGGAGAACCGGAAATCTTTGTCCCCTCCCCTTGGCAAGGGGAGGGCTAGGGAGGGGTTCTTGAGAGAATTTCAGACATTATTTTGGTTATGTGTACGCGGTAGGGCCTCAGGGGAGAGAGTATGGCAAGATAGTAAAGGCCCTTTTCCTTGCTCCCAGCTTCCATGACCGCCACCCCCCAGACCCGCCGCGTCGTTTTTCCCTTCACCGCCAATGTGGGCCATGAGGAAATGTAACTGGCCCTCATCCTCAACCGGATCGACCCCAAAATTGGCGGGGTGAT
>JBKCES010000220.1:0-3664 GCA_046304295.1 Cyanobacteriota bacterium
CCGGTAAATGGTCGATAAACTAATGCCTTCTTGCTTTTGCTCCAGCAGTTCGTGCAACTCTTCGGCGCTGAGGTGATTGCCTTTGGGAAGATCGTGGAAAATCTGAAGAATTTTTTCCCGCTGGGGGGTCAGGCGCCAGCCCCGAGCGTTCAGTTCCGCCTTGAGGGCGCTGGAATCATAGGCCATAGCTTCGATGGGGAAGGGGGGAGAAGTCTTTCTCCCCATCATAGGGAAAGGCGAGGATATTTGCAATAATGACCAGCTAATTGCGAATTAACCGTTTACTGGCAGGGCCCCATCATATTGAGTTGCACCACTAACTGGTCAATAGCCCGCACCAGCGCCGTCCCAGAACGACTACGGTCGTTGGCCAGAATGCTGAAGACCAAGGTGCCGTGGGTAGGATTGGTTAAATAACCGGATAGAGCCCGGACGCCGTTCAAGGTTCCGGTTTTGGCGTAAACATTCCCTTCCGCCGGGGTGGCCCGCATCCGACTCCGTAGGGTGCCGTTTTGACCCGCCACCGGCAGGGAAGTGACAAAAATATCTTTGGCCGGAGTGTAATACATCGCCTGAAGAGTGTCCACCAGCGCCCTGGGGGTGGCGGCATTGGCCCGGGACAGACCGGAGCCGTCGGCGATGCGGAAACCGTTGGGATTGACCCCCAATTGAGAAATGGTGGCTTTGACGGCGCCGGGGCCCCCGAGGTGGCGCATGAGACCGTCGGCGGCGCCATTATCGCTCCGTTTATTGGTCACCATCACCCAGTCGTAGAGAGACTTGGAACGAATCGAGGCGCTGGGGTCGAGGCGCTGGAGCGCTGCGGCGGTGGTAAAGATTTTGTTATTAGAGGCGGGGATAAAATGACGATTCTCGTTGTGGGCGTAGAGAACTTGGCGCCCCTCTAGGGTTTCCACCAAAATCCCCCATTTTCCGAGGGACTTCTTGCCGATGATCCGTTCCACAATGGGCTGGAGGGTGGCGGGACAGGTTCCCTGATAGATGGGGGCGCCAAAGTTGCCGAGGTTATCGCCGCTGGGGCGACTATAGGGCGCGGGTTCGACTTGCAGGGGAATGGACTCTCTGCCTTGAAAATAATCAACGCTGGCCCGGGTGTAGGGTTCGTTGGCTTGGCTCGGAACGGTGCTAATCGTTAGAGCCGAGAGGGACAGCGCCGCTAGGACGAATAGCCGTTGAGGATTGGTTTTCATAGGCAAAAGCTCGCTCATCACCACAGTAAATCCCTAGCATCTTAACAGAGGTTAGGCCGTTGGGAGACTAGGCATTGGGACTTGGGGGGTAGGAGTCGGGCTGGCGGCCTTGGGTGCTTTGGGTGATAATAGCAAGACGACCGGCCCCCACCCATCCAACCTTAAGCAGGAGTTTGCCCCATGAGCTGGCGAGGTTCCATAGATTTAAAAGATAAGATTTTCGGCGCTTTGATGTACTTAATTCCTCTCCTAGACGCCTTTATGTTTGGGCAATACTTGTTTAAGCAATTTCCAGTCTTGATGGCGCTCTATTTGCCCTTGGCTCCACTGATTACTTTTTATTATCAGTTTCCCTTTGGCTCCTTTATTATTTTCCTCGTTCTTTTCTTCGCCGTTGTCCGCAACGACAAAGTGGCCCATTTTGTCCGCTTTAACGCCATGCAGTCTATTTTGATCGGCATTTTACTCTCCCTCTTTGGCTTGATCATGCGCTATGTCTTCGAGAGCCTTGGCAGTCCCTTATTAACCGAAACTCTCTATAACTTCGCCTTTTTAGCGGCCTTTGCGGCGAGTATTTATGGGATTATCCAATCGGCACTGGGTCGCTACGCCGAAATTCCCACCATCTCAGAGGCGGCCTACTCCCAGGTGCGTTGGTAGGAATAGATAGCGCCGATGGTTTCGCCAGTTTACTCCCTCATTGTCCCGATTTTTAACGAAGAAGAAACTCTGCCGGCGCTCTACGAACGGGTCATTCGGGTTATGGACGGGCTAGATGAAGAAAGCGAGTTGCTTTTGATCAACGACGGCAGTCGGGACGGCTCTTTGGCTCTCCTGCGAGGGCTTCAAAGCCAAGACCGTCGGGTTTGCTATCTGAGTTTGGCCCGCAATTTCGGTCATCAAATCGCCGTCACCGCAGGGTTAAATTTCGCTCGGGGTCAGGCGGCCATTATCCTCGACGCCGATCTTCAGGACCCGCCGGAGTTGATCCCAGAATTAATCCGGCGCTGGCGGGAGGGCTACCAGGTGGTTTACGCCCAACGCACCAAACGCAAGCGGGAGGGCTGGTTTAAAAAACTGACCGCCTACGCCTTTTATCGCCTGCTCCGGCGCTTGGCGGACGTGGATATCCCGGCGGATACGGGGGATTTCTGTTTAATGGATCGGCGAGTGATCGACTTACTGAACGCCATGCCGGAGCGTAACCGCTATATTCGGGGTCTCCGCTCCTGGGTAGGCTTTCGGCAAACGGCGGTCTATTTTGAGCGGGAGCCTCGTTACGCCGGGTCGGTGAAATACACCTTTCGCAAATCTTTCCGTTTAGCGGTCAACAGTCTGGTCTCCTTTTCCATCGTACCCCTGCGTCTTTCTACCTATCTGGGGTTATTTTCCGCCCTGATGGCGCTGGGGATGGTGGGTCTGGTCTTTTACTGGCGCTTCTACGAACCCGCTTCCCGGTTAACGGGATTTGCCGCCATTGCCGTCGCCATCCTCTTCCTCGGCTCTGTTCAGCTCGTTTGCATTGGTATTTTGGGGGAATATATCGGCCGCATTTACGAAGAAGTGAAGGGGCGGCCTCTCTATACTGTGGCGGAGGCGGCGGGCTTTGAGTCCTAAAAGCATCATCTGAGCTCGTACGCATATCGAGGAGGCCTTCCTCGATGACCAATCCAATGGCTGGAATTTCCAGAAATCCGAGATTCGCTCGGTCTGTACCCTCTCCCGGCTCTGGGTTCTCTTGGCGGTCGCCACTCTGTGAGGACAGTTCCCCCCTTTCCAATGTGAGGTACTAAGCTTAATGTATCCAAAGGTCTAGTAGGGGCTAGGGCGGATCAAACCTCTAGGAGGACTTTTCCCACTCCGGGGTCAGAGCGCGAAAATTAAAATTTTTCACCTGGGGATGGCAAGCAACGCAGGTTTTGGCCGTGGTGTCCGCTGGTAGATCGACGCCGGGGTGAAGTGCCTTAAAGTAGCGGGACTTTTCGGCGTAGAGGGGCGCGACGGAGTTGGGAGGCAAGGGTCGGGAAAAAGCGCTGACGTAATCCCAGATCAGCAGTTGGGTAAAGCGGTTAATGTTGGGCACCTGCACGCCAAAATGCTCGTCTGGGCGCTGGAGAATAGTCTGCCAACTTTCCGTGGGCAGGACTTCCGGCGGCAGAGCGATATGGCAGGTAGAGCAGGTATCCCAATAGGCATCAAAGCCAGCTTTATAGCGGCTGGGAATGGCATCCACCGGCCCCATATCCTGAACATTGGGCCGGGGTGGCGCTAAAACCGGGAGCGCCGGCGTTTGGGCCAGCGCCGGCCCCGGAGCGAAACCCTGGGCTAACCCCCAACCGAGCAGTAAACTCCCTGCCAGCGCCGTCAGCAGTAGGCACAAATGAGTTATCCAAGGGTGTTTTTGACGCAGATTCATAGACAACAATAGTATTAAACTTCGGCAAGGGAGCCAC
>JBKCES010000221.1:0-5336 GCA_046304295.1 Cyanobacteriota bacterium
TTCAGGAATTAGGCTAGATATTGCTTGGACTGATTTTTTTCTTTGTTTGGGATGATTGGCGATATTTGGGCTTCTCTCGGCCTCACCATTGACCCTCACAATCTGAGTGACAGACACTTCATTAAGAACGATTATTAATACGGATATTGAAGGGCGGGTGGGGCAACACTTTCAGCGTTTGTGCCCCTCATGGATACCATATTTTCAAAACCTAGTCCCAGTAAGGGATTGAGCCATCTATAGCATTTTCAAACGAGACGTAAACGCCACCTACTCCAAAACCGGGACGGGTAAAGGGCTAGCAGGGACTTTCTCCATGACTCACTTGTAAATGCTATATAATGTTTACAGGAGAAGGATTTGATGGTCATTGGTAAAATATCTCAGCAGGGTTACCAACCTGCGGAATGTAGGTTTGATCCCCCTAATCTGAATTTAGAATTTTTGTATAGACCTGTCTTCCCCCCTAACCTGGGTCAGGGGGAAGCGTGTCCGTCAACTCAGCCGGGGCCGAGAACAGCGCCGTTTAGTAGGGCCACTTCCAACTCACCGTATCGGGCCGGTCAATGCCGTGCTCGTAGGCGTAGTTGCGGCAGGAAATTTGCTCGTCCTTGAGGTGTTCCTTCACGTGGGCGCCGGCCACCCGCAGTTGGGGTAAACGGTCGATGACATCGATGGCGATGCTAAAACGGTCGATTTGGTTGCAGATGGCCAAATCAAGGGGTGTGTTGATATTCCCCTTTTCCTTATAGCCCCGCACATGGAGGTTTTTGTGGTTATGGCGCCGGTAGGTGAGACGGTGAATCAGCCAGGGATAGCCGTGGAAGTTGAAAATAATCGGTTTATCCAAGGTGAAGAGGCTGTCGAAGTCCCGGTCGCTGAGCCCGTGGGGATGCTCCGTGTCCGGTTGCAGACGGAACAAGTCGATCACGTTGACAAAACGGATTTTCAGATCCGGGAAGGCTTCCCGCAGAATACAGGAGGCCGCTAGGGATTCCTTGGTGGGAATATCCCCGGCCGTCGCTAACACCACGTCGGGTTCATGACCGGCGTCGGTGCTGGCCCATTCCCAAATATCAATGCCCTTGGTGCAGTTTTTGACGGCGAAATCCATGTCATGGTACTGGAGGTGCATTTGCTTATCGGAGACAATGACATTGATGTAGTTCTTACTGCGGAGGCAGTGATCCGCCACGGAGAGGAGGGAGTTCACGTCCGGCGGCAGATAGATGCGCACCACGTCGGGGCTTTTATTCAGAACCACGTCCAAAAAGCCGGGGTCCTGGTGGGTAAAGCCGTTGTGGTCTTGGCGCCAAACCGTGGAGGTGATCAGCAGGTTTAAGGAGCCGACTTCCTCCCGCCAGTGGATATGGTTGCAAATTTCCAACCACTTGGCATGCTGGTTAAACATGGAGTCGATGACGTGGGCGAAGGATTCGTAGGTGGAGAAGAAGCCGTGGCGCCCGGTTAGTAGATACCCTTCTAACCAACCCTCTAGGGTGTGCTCGCTCAGCATTTCCATCACCCGCCCGTCGGGGGAGAGTTCGCCGCCGTCTTCGTCCTCCGGTAGATAGTCGGCGATCCAGAATTTTTTGCTCACCTCATAGATGGAATAGAGCTTGTTGGAGGTGTTTTCATCGGGGCCGAAGACCCGGAAATTGGTCATGTTTTTGGCCATGACGTCCCGCAGGAACATCCCTAGGGGTTTGGTATTTTCCGCCTCCGCCGTGCCGGGGTGTTCCACTTTAACGGCGTAGTCCCGGAAGTTGGGCATTTTCAGATCCCGGAGCAGGAGACCGCCGTTGGCGTAGGGGGTAGAGCCGAGGCGTTTGTCCCCCGTCGGCGCCACCGCTTTGATTTCGGGGCGCAAGGCGCCGTTTTCGTCAAAGAGTTCTTCCGGTTTGTAGCTCTTCATCCAAGCTTCCAGTTGTTCCCGGTGTTGGGGGTTGTCGTGCATTCCCCCCATAGGAACTTGATGCGCCCGCCAGAAGCCTTCCACCTTATGACCGTCCACAAAATCGGGGCCCGTCCAACCTTTGGGGGTGCGGAGAACGATCATGGGCCAAATCGGGCGCTCCGCTTTACCGGAGTTACGGGCCTCTTGCTGGATGCTGTGGATTTCGGCGACGCAGTGATCCAGGGTGGCCGCCAGCGCCTGGTGCATGGATTCGGGGTCGGAGCCTTCCACAAAGTAGGGTGTATAGCCGTAGCCTTCAAAGAGGGCTTTCAGTTCTTTATGGCTAATGCGAGACAGGAGAGTCGGGTTATTGATCTTATAACCGTTGAGGTGTAGGACTGGCAGAACAGCGCCGTCCCGGATGGGGTTAATAAATTTATTGGAGTGCCAAGACGTGGCCAAAGGCCCCGTTTCCGACTCGCCGTCGCCGGGCATGGCCACCACGATTAAATTGGGATTATCAAAGGCGGCGCCGAAGGCGTGGGAGAGGCAATAGCCCAACTCGCCCCCTTCGTGGATGGAGCCGGGGGTTTCCGGGGTGCAGTGACTGCCGATGCCGCCGGGGAAGGAGAACTGTTTAAAAAATTCCCGCATTCCCTCGATGTCTTCGCTACAGTGGGGATAAAAATGAGAATAACTGCCCTCTAGGTAGCACGGGCCTAAAAAGCCGGGAGCGCCGTGGCCCGCGCCGACCATAAAGAGCATGTCCTGGTTAAACTTTTTGATAATCCGGTTCAGGTGGGTATAGAGGAAGCTAATACCGGGGCTAGATCCCCAGTGTCCTAGCAGGCGCTTTTTAATCTGCTCCGGTTGCAGGGGTTCCCGCAGAAGGGGGTTTTCCCGCAGGTAAATCATGCCCGCGGCGAGGTAATTAGAGGCGCGCCAGAAGGCGTGGAGATTTTTTAGCTCCTCCGCGCTCAGCGGAGAGCCAGCAATCGTGGCCCGGGCGGGGCCGAAGGTGCTGATGGAGTGGGTATGGGTCGGTTTAGAAGGAGTGGCTACCATAAAAACAAAATAACTTGACGACCGTGAGCTAGGAATAGTTTAACCTGCGGGTTGCTAGAAGCATAGCCCAAATTTTTCCAGACGTGTCTTTTTTCTTTCTTTTAGAGTCGGAGCTGGGAAGCTTACTTCTCGGGCAAAACACTTCTGTGTTTTGTGGATTAAAGGTTTCAAGCTCTAGCTTCTTTGACCATCGCTCCAGAAAAACGCCGACGCCTGCCGGAATCAAAGATTAAGAAGTTGCCCTGAAAATATTAAGAGCAGGTTAAAAAGCTCCGGAAAAGATGCGCGTTTGAGAATCGAAAGAGAGCCGGAGTGACGGTGAGCAGTATAGTGGGGTTCGTAAGGGAACGAGGGTCAACCGTCCACCTAAGCGTCAGGGGCCGCCCTGGACTAGCCATGGAGATAGCGTCCCCTAAGCCTCCGCAAGAGAACAATTCGGGCGAAAATCGAGTCTTAACCGTTATGAAGCCGGTTTTATATATTCGCACTGATATTGCTTATGATTATTGCCATCACGGCGCTCAAGGGGGGGGTCGGAAAAACTACCACCGCCATCCACCTCGCCGCCTATCTGCAACAAAAAGCGCCGACCCTGTTGATCGACGCCGACCGCAACCGCTCGGCCCTGATTTGGTCCCGGGAAGAAAAACTGCCTTTTTTTGTGGCCTCTCAAGCTGGCGCTACTAATTTAATCCGTAAATATACTCACATCGTCATCGATACCAAAGCCCGTCCCGAAGCCGAGGAGTTTAAAGATCTGGCCCAGGGAAGCGATTTATTGATTGTGCCTACCACCCCCAACCATTTAGATTTAGACGCCACCTTTAAAGCTGTGGAGCAGTTGACCTCCCTTCAGGTCAATTACAAAATTCTCCTGACCAAAGTTGACGCCCGCACCCGTAGCGGCGAAGCGGCCCGGCGGGCGCTGGAGGAAGCCCAGTTGCCTTTATTTAAAGCGGAAATTCCTCTGCTGGTGGCCTTTGAGCGGGCCTCCCAAAAAGGCGTCATTATTCGGGACTACTCCGACCCCCGCTCCCACGTGGCTTGGAGTCGTTACAAAGCCGTCGGGCAGGAAGTTTTACCCTAAGCGCCGGAATAGAGTAGGATGGGAAGGCTAGGGGTCTTGATTGCCCCCGGTCGACATAATCCCAATCTATTCAGGAGGTTTGAAAACGCAGGAATGACTCAAGTCGTTGTCGGTCAAAATGAACCCATTGAATCCGCTCTGCGGCGCTTCAAGCGCCAAGTCGCCAAGGCGGGTATCTATACGGATTTCAAGAAACACCAATTTTTTGAAACGCCCCAGGAAAAACGCAAGCGCAAGGAAGCCACCCGCAGACGCCAGCGTTCCCGTCGGCGCTAAGCGCCCCCAGTCTTTGATGGATAGCGCGACCAGCCCCTCTTTGTCAGAGGGGTTTGTTGTTTCTTGGCCATCGGCGCAGACTGGCCTGAGTCAAAGCCTAGCTAACGCTTCGGAAGAGAAGCTTGCGCTCTACTGCCTAGCGGTCGGAGTCAGGAGTATGTCACTATAGCTAACAGTCTTCTTTGGCGGATGGAAACCCACAGTGAAAGCGTCCTCCTCAAAACGTAGCCCCTGGGTCTATGGCGGTTTATTTCTTATGCTGGCGGCCCTAGTCCTGTTCTCCGCCCTGCCCCTAGCCACCAGTATTTGGCAAAACTCGGCGGGCGCCGCTCCAACGGCGCCGACCCAACTGGAGAACCAAGCTAAGGGCTACCAACTGGTTTTGGAGCGGGAGCCGAGCAATCAAACGGCGCTGTTGGGGCTACTGGAGACCCGACTGCAACAGGGAGACCTGAAAAGTGCCCTCATTCCCCTAGAGCGCCTAGCCCAATTAGCGCCGGAACAGACCCGCTACGCGCTCCTGCTAGCGGAAACTAAAGCGCATCTGCAGGACTATAGCGGAGCTGTCGCCCTCTACCGAACCCTGCTGGAAAAAGACCCCGCCTCCCTGGCGGCGCTGAAGGGGTTAGGTAAACTTTACCTGGCGGAGGATCGTCCCAAGGAAGCCGTCGCCCTTATTCAGAATGCCATCACCGGCGCGATCCAGCGCCAGACCCAGACCCCCTCCCCTGAAGGCGCCGCCGCCGTCACCTCCCTGCAACTCCTTCTGGGAGAAATTTACCTCGACCAAAACCGGATTACCGAGGCGCTGGCGGTTTACGAAACCGCCCAACAGGTCAACCCCGAGGATTTTCGTCCCGTTTTGGCCCAGGCTATGGTCTTCGAGCAACAGGGTAAGCTGGAGCAAGCCACCCCCCTTTTCCAAACAGCTCAACAAATGGCCCCCCCACAATATCAAGAAACGATCCGACAACTCCGGCTCCAGCCCTCTAATAACTGATAATTGATAAC
>JBKCES010000222.1:0-29322 GCA_046304295.1 Cyanobacteriota bacterium
CACTTCCCCCCGTTGGTAGGCGGTGATGGTAAAGCCCAAAAGCGCCGTAGGGAAGACCAGGCGCTCCACGAGGATAATCAGGGCAATGAAGTCGCCAATGGTGATTTCCCCCCGCTGAATAGCGCCGGTGCCGAGGGCTAAAAGTAAGAGGAGGCTGATGTAAGCTAGACCTTCGATCAGGGGAAAGAGTAAATTGCGAGTTTGAACCAGTTTTAAGTTCGCCCGCAGGAGTTGGCGGTTTTTGTCCCGAAAGGCTTGGCGCTCGTTGTCCTCCTGGGCGTAAATTTTTATCAAACTAATCCCGCTCATATCCTCCTGAATCAGCTCGCTCAACTCCGACAATTTCTCCTGCACTTCGGCTTGATAGTCCCGTAACTTCTCGCTAAAGAGGTTCACGCTCAGGAGCATCAGGGGATAGACGGCGATAGCCATCAAGCTTAGGGGAATGTGGATAGCGAGCATGGCCGGTAGGGTAAGACTATAGGCAAAAAGAGTGTTTGCGAGACTTAACACTGCAAACCCCACCAAGCGCCGAATATTATCCACATCGCTGGTGGCCCGGTTAAGCAAATCCCCCGTGGTCTGCTGGTTAAAATAGGCGGGTTCCAAACGGAGTAAATGCTCAAAGATGCGTTGCTTGAGGTCGTATTCCACCTGACGCCCGACACCGAAGATCAGCAACCGGGAGGCCATACGAATGACCCACATTAGGGAGGCCAACAGCGCCATCCAACCGGCAATACCCAAAACCTGACCCAGGTTAAAGCTGGTTTTCAGGTCATCCACGCTATCGCGGATCAAAATGGGAATATAGACCCCGACAACGTTGGCCGCCAACAGCGCCGCCATGCCAGCACCGATGACCCGCCAGTGGGGCGCCAAGTAGCTCAAGAGATGACGGAAACGGGATTGGGCCATGGAATGGGTCGCGGGTCGGGAAGTCGATTCTTTTCAGTATAACGATTGAGCCGTCCAGACCCGACTTCTCTAGAAGTTGGTTTAGAAACAGAGCCGGGGGGGATAGAATGGATAGAATTACCCTTCAGAACTTGCCCAGAGGAACAAGATTCGTGCTCTCCTCACTCCTTGCCGACTTTCGCATCATCTTTGAGCGAGACCCCGCCGCTCGCAACGGGCTGGAGGTTTTATTCTGTTATCCCGGTTTTCAGGCGCTGGCAATTCACCGCTTTTCCCACTGGCTCTACCGTGTCGGGGTTCCGCTTCTGCCCCGTTTGCTCTCCCATCTCGCCCGTTTTTTAACCGGCGTTGAAATTCATCCCGGTGCCGAAATTGGCAAGTATGTGTTTATTGACCACGGCATGGGAGTGGTGATTGGGGAGACGGCCATTGTTGGGGACTACGCACTCATTTACCAAGGCGTCACCCTCGGGGGCACCGGTAAGGAAAGCGGCAAGCGCCATCCCACTCTGGGAGAAAACGTGGTGGTGGGCGCCGGAGCTAAGGTTCTGGGCAATATTGAGATTGGCGACAATGTCCGTATCGGCGCCGGCTCTGTCGTTCTGCGGAGCGTCCCCGCCGACTGCACGGTGGTGGGGGTGCCGGGGCGAGTGGTGCATCGTTCCGGGGTGAAAGTGAATCCCCTAGAGCACGGCAATTTACCGGACTCGGAAGCCACGATCATCCGGCTTTTGCTGGATCGGATCGAATCCCTAGAGCGCCAAGTGGCTGGCCTGCAACGGCGTCAGGACTGGGACTCCCCCTGCCCGGCGGAGGTGGTAGCCAATTGCTCGGAAAGTTTTTTGATTCGCACCCGGGGCAGTTGTCGCCTCGGAGACCGGGAAATTGAGGAATTTTTGGGGGGCACCCTCTAGGGCGGACGCTTCTCGCCACCCTTGAATTCTGGGGCGGCAAAAACGTTTTTTTGTGGGAAGTGAATCCTTGTATTTCTCAGCATAGGAGACACCTGAGAGATTCCTGCCGCTAAAATCAAACCAACCCCAGCGCCGTTTCCTCCATGCTGATGATCGATCTGCGCCGTCCCGTCTCCCCAACTCGGAACCCATAATGATTCAAGCTGTCCTCTGCGGTTACTACGGTCAGGGTAACGGCGGCGACGAGGCGCTGTTAGCAACCCTGTTACAACTGTTGCCGCAGTCGGTGAAGCCGGTCGTCTTGTCCGCCAACCCGGCCCAAACGACGGCGCGCTATGGCGTTCAGAGTCTTCCCCATCGGGATTGGGGGGCGATTCTCCAAACCCTGAGAAACTCCCAAATATTTATCTGGGGCGGCGGTAGTTTGATGCAGGATGCCACCAGCTTTTTAAGTCCTTTATACTATGGCGGGTTAATGGCACTGGCTCAGTTACTGGGGCTACAAACCCTCGCCTGGGCCCAGGGCATCGGCCCTTTAAACCGCGCTCCAACCCGTTGGCTTACCCGTCAGGTTTTCAGCCGTTGTCAGGGCGTCACGGTCCGGGATCAGGCATCCGCCCAACTGTTAAGCCACTGGCACATTTCCCATCAATTGGGGCCCGACCCCGTTTGGCTCCTGGACAGCGCCGCTCCCCCTCCCTCTCGATTGTCCCCTCCCGTAGTGGCCGTGAATCTCCGTCCCCATCCTTTATTAACCCCCCAACGCCGGGAGATATTAACCGAGGCTCTCGCTAATTTCCAGCAGTCCGTCGGCGCTCATCTGCGGCTGATTCCCTTCCAAAAAAGTCAGGATCTGCCCTTGGCGGAAGCGTTAGCCGAAAATCTGACCGGCACCTATGAAATTCTGGATCGGGAAGACCCGAGGGAACTCAAAGGACTCTTTCGAGGCGCGGATTTAACTATTGGTATGCGTCTTCACAGCCTAATTATGGCGGCCTCCGAGGGGAATCGAACCTTTGCCCTCAGCTATGACCCCAAGGTGAGCCGTTTGATGGCGGAAGTGGGACTACCGGGTTGGGAGTTGGCCGAGTTACCCATGGACTCTCAAGCGATTAGCCAAACTTGGCAAGCGCAATTAACTGGCGGCGCACCCTTGAGCCCGGAGACCAGGGAAAGTCTCCGACTCCAAACGGAAGTTCACAGGGAGTTACTACTGAAAGTCCTTAGGTCCTGCCATTAGAGGAGTTTTCCGCATGCATCAGTATTTTTACCCTGCACTTGGAGCGCCGTTAAGTTTTAGAGGGGTTGGGTTGATTAAACAGCGGCGATAAATAGGCGACCAGAATCCCAAGGACGAAGCCCATTAAATTGCGGCTCAGGGGCAACCAATCGCTAGTGCGGGTCACCACGGGGCCGACCCCGAAGGCGATAACCAAAATTCCCCAGAGGGGTGACATGATTAAGACCCACTGCCAGGCGAAAATTTGACCTTCCCGGCGAGGAATGGCCGCAAAGCCAAAAATCAAGCCCCCCACGATAGAAGTGACTAGCGTTAAAATCCACTGCTCCCGAGGTAAGCCCGGCACCACGTTACACCCCCCTTTCAGGAGACAGCCCTTGACGGTGTCTAGGGCCTCGGTGATAGCTCGGTTCTCGCCGTTGTCGCGGATATAATACATATTGCCAAAACGAGCCTGAAGCTCAATCCAGAAGGTGCGGGGCATCAGGTTATAGACAGCGTCGCCGATGCTAAACGCCAACAAATTGCCCCCCCGTGCGTCCGCCACCAACAAAATACTTTTATCGTCCAGCCCCCAGAAGGGAATCACCGCCCGGCCGGGACTGCGGTCGTACTGGGTCAGAACTCGCAGTTTCCAACCGGTTTCCGCTTCAAAATTGTCAATCTCTTGAATCAGTTTGTCTTCCTGGGGCTGGGGCAGAAAATTCGCCAAATCCACCACCGGAGTCGCCTCCGCCGGCAAAAGCTCGGGATTGTTCACCGCCAGCGCCTGGGGAGAAGCCATTCCCCAGAGCCAACCGGCCAAGCTCCAAGCCAGCAGAGTTGCGACCCATCCTGACAAACCGAGTTTTTTCATAACGGTAGCTTACAAATTTTAAAAAAACTTTACACTTGTTAACCTTATTCTAAGGTAAAGCCCTCCCTAAGCGTAGGGGTCTTTGGGAGGATAGGTCTGCCAGGTCTGCCAAGCAGCCTTCACCCCGGCGGCTAAGCGCCGACTGCCCCGTTCAGCGACGTTCAGGCTCGTCTTGGCGCTATGAAGTCCCCGCTCCACGGACTGCCCCAACTCTACGGCGCCTTTTAAACCTTGGTTAAGATCGTCTGTTAGTTCGCTAATTTCTAGTCCCGTGAGCCGAATCGCTTCCAAGGTGGGGGGAAAGTCCCGGTTGAGGGTATCAAAAAGTTTTTCGGCGCTCCGGGCCGCTCGGGCTAATTCCTGAAGCGCCGGTAGGGCCGTCACCAGAACCGCCGTTAGGCTCGCGGCCACCATCGCCAAGGACAAGCCTAACCAGAAAAGCGGGTCGTTCATTAGGAATCCTCAGTTAAAGGTTTTCCGGGTCTTTGCCCCTGGGAGTAATATCCCTCGGCTCCGTCGGCGGCTCCCATTGACTGGCTTCGAGGCCGGCGGCGATGGCTTCCTGAAGGCGATTGAGGGTCTCTTGCCAATTTTGCTGAGCCGATTCCGACAGTTGAGCCGTTTGTAGTTGCAATGTGGCGGACAAATCCTCCACCAGTTCCGGCAGAGCGTCGGCGGATTTTTTCAACAAACGTCGAGTTTCTCGACCGGAGCGGGGCGCCAACAACAGACCCGCCGCCGCGCCCATCAGCCCCCCCGCCAGCAACCCAATCAGCAGTCCCCCCCTAGCGTTTTCCTTCGACATGACCGCACCTACATTCCTGGCGATAATTTAGCCCCATTGTATAAGGAGACCTTCCCCTAGGGACGTTAAAATTAACCCCTGTTGGGCTAGGCGAGCTTGACTGTCCCGCCAATGGTTATGCCAGCGCCGCTCCCAAATAGGGGTCTGGAGGCCGTTGAGCCAGAGAATATGGGCGTCCTCTACCGGGTTGTCGTAATAGCCTTTCCGGGTTCCCGCCAGACGGAATCCCAGATTAAAATATAGATCAAAAGCTTTTTGATTAGAGGCCCGGACTTCCAGGGTAGCCCGCTCTGAGCGACGGAGCCGGGCTTCCGCTAAAAGCGTCAGCAACAACAGGCGCCCCCAGCCCCGACTCCGGTATTGGGGGTGAACCATCAGCAGAGTGATATGGGCTTCTTCGAGGATTTGCCAAAAGGCGGCGACGCCCCGCAAACCGTCGCCGTTCCTGAGTCCTAAGAGAAAGCCTTTCGCGCTTTCCCACTCCCGGCGGTAGCCGTCCAAACTCCACATTCCCCCCAAACAAAGACGGTCTAGTTCCGCAAATGCGGGCAAATCGCTTTCCTTGGGGGTAAACAGCGCCAGAGTCTGAGTCGTCAACTTACGTCCCCTAAGACGGCACTTTCTAAAGCGGTCACGCCAAGCTTTTGACTGTCACAGTCGTAGTAAAGCGCAAGATCGACGACCGATAACTCCGGGCAATCGCTCAAATCCCGCCAGCATTGTTCAAAGGTCTGGGCGGCTTGGCGAATTTTTTCCAACGCCGGCGCTTGAGCGGCGGAGCCGCAGACCAGATCGATAAACAATCGAGGCGGTAGGGCGATGGCCGGGGGATGGTCAAGACGAGCGGCGCCGTCGGGCCTAGAGCGTAGATAGTAAAACTGCCTGGAGGCTTGGTAACAGTGAGTCTCGTAGAAAGCGGTGCCGTGGTTTAAGACCCAGGCCCATTTATAGCATTCCCGGAGGGTTTGGAAATCTTGGCGGCTAAAGAGCATTGGTGGGAGCGGTGAGATTCAGATTATTTTAGCCAAAAATTAGTCCTTAAACGTTGATCCCTAATCAAAAAGCCCGCGCTAGGCGGGCCGAGTTTACTCAGACAGTCAAAGACGATTAAACGCTGGTTTTGACCACCGGCTTAAAGCTGGGGACGACCAATTCGCTATCCTGTTTGGTGAGCTTGTTGTAAAGGCGCTCGGTGTTGGGGAAGTTGGCCGCCGGCAGAGTGGGAAAGCGCCGGTAGGGGACGGTGTCTTCGCCGAAGAGTTGCAGGTATTCCATGCTGTTAACCATGGCGCCGACGAAGGCCCGCAGACCTTGGTTGGCCAGAATTTGGTTATATTTCTGGATTTCCTTCTGGTTCAAAGGCGCGCGACCGAGGAAGTGTTTCGTTCCCATCTCAATCACCTTGGTGTTGGGGTAGGGCGCGTAAAATTCCTTCATATAGAGGTCGGAACAGCCCAGCCCTTCGATGAACTCCTTGACGGTGATCTCGGCGTTGCTGAGTTTGCTCTCCAGCGCCGTAAATTCCGCCTGGATAATGTAGGGATCGAGGTCCCGCTCGAAGATCTGGCGATAGGCCGCCCGGACAGTGGTTTGCACCGCCACCTTATCGGCGTTGGAGAGCAGTTTGAAGATTTTGCTCTGCTGGCGCTGGACGCTGACGCCCTGCTGGATGCGTGATTGGATGTCCGGCTCGGTGCGCATTTGGGAAACTTGCCCCAGTTCCACAAAACGGGGGGTCACTTCTTTATCCACCCGTTGCCCGATGTCGGCCCGGATACTCCCAGGACGGGCGGAGCGCAGTTGCAGACCGGCGGGAGTCAGGTAGCGCTCGTAGGGCACCGTGTCTTCCCCGAAGGCTTCCTCGTACTCCTTGCTGTCGAGCATGGCTTCCACGACGGCGTAGAACCCTTTTTTGGAGGCGATGTCAAAGTACTGGTTCATCTCCTGCCGCCCGTAGGTGGGTCGTCCCAGTAGGCGCCGGTGGATGAACTCGATGGCTTTACAGACGTAGTAGGGCGTCCAGTAGAGTTTCAGGAACAGTTCCGATTTAGCCAGGCGTTTAATAAACTCCCGGACGGTGATGTCGCCGTTTTCCAGTTGAATTTCCGCCACGCTCATCCGCTGGCCTTCATAGACATCCCGCCCGAAGACCTGACGGTAGGCTCCCCGAATCACCGCCTGGGTGGAATTTTCGCCAAACTTGACCCCCGCGCCATTACTGGCGCCGGGCAGTTCGTTGTTGAGGCGGAAGACCTTGGGCCCCAGGGAGCCGGGAAATTCGCCCCGAGCGCCGGGGTTGCCGATTTGGTTGTTGATGCCGGGGCCCCGGTGGATAAGAATCCGTTTGCTGTCCTTGCCGAAGGGCGCCGGACTCTTGCTGGGGTTGCGGGTTTCCTTGGGAAAGATGGCGCCGAATTGGATTTCCAGGGGATCATTACCGGAGCCGTAAACATGCTGATCCGGTAGGGGTCGGTCGTACTTGGCAAAGGTGGTAATAAACTGGGGCACCTTGCGGAAGGGGGCGCTGTAGTTAAATAAATCCTGTTGCATCCCCCAGTTACGGCACTCCTGGGCTTCCACCCCCAGGCCCCGCAGGTAGGGCACCGTTTCTTCCCCAAAGTAGTCGCTGTATTCCTGGGAATCCACCAGGGCGTCGATGAGGGCGTTGAGGCCGCCGCTGGAGACGATGGCGAAATAGTTCTGCACCTCTTCCCGAGAACTGGGCCCCCGACCGAGGACGTGCCGGAAGGCCAGTTCTAAAGCCCGACTATTAATAAAGGGTTCAAAGAACTGTTTGCGGTAGAGGGGCGATTGACCCAGGCGCCGGATAAATTCCTTCATGGAAATATCGCCGTTGCGAACCTGGGACTCTAGGTAGGAAATGGATTGCCCGTAGGCCCGGGTAATATCCCGCTCAAACATCTGCCGGTAGGCCGCTTTGACCACTGCGGTTTTTTCCGACTGGGACAGCCCCGGCTTCATCACGAATTTCTGCCGTTGCTCAGCGCCGTTAAAGTAGCTCTGGGGCAGTTCTAGCCCTTGAATATCCCCGGAGGGCGCCTGGCGAACCTTATTGGCAGGCGTCGGCGCTTTAAATTCCGTCAGCAGAATATCAAAGTAGTCGAGGATAATCTGCCGGGCGTCGCCGTTGTTGCGGAAATTATCGGCGCTGGCGGCTCGCATTTCCTGAATAGCGACAATGGTAGCGTCGATCGAGCAGGCATTCTCGATGACTTCCTTCAGACCCCGAGTATTAACCACAATAATATTGGGGTCGCCGGCCACAATGGCGTAGGTCACATAACGCAGGAACCAGGACATATCCCGGAGAGATTTCTGCATATTGCTCGGCCCGTAGCGAGCAATGTTGATGGGACGGAATCCCGGCGGGGTGGGGCCCGTACTGCTAAAGACGGTGCGCAGGCCTCCCAGGAAACCGCTCCCGCCGCCGCCGCCTTCGGCATAGGTCACCGTGCCGAGGGCCATGCCTTCCTGAACGGTTTTACCAGCGCCGATGGCCCCGGTCATGGCAGGGGTTTCAGCGGGCTTTTCCAAATAGGCCAAGGGCGAGCCGCCCGTAAAAATACGGTTAGCCGCCCGGGACACAATCAGATCGGCGTTTTTGGTCAGAACTTCCGCAATCTCTAGACGCAGAGCGCCGGATTGGAAATAAGTCGTTAGCTCGTTGAGTTCTGAGCGTTCCAGAAAACGATCCTGTTGCTCCGCCTGAACAATGGCGGAGACGGGAACGGTGCGATAGAGTTGGGGGCGGGCTAATGAGCTTCCACCACTTGCCTTAACACTCATTGGATTTGAATATCTCCCATTAACAAAGTGACCTAGACGGAGGATTCCCTTACCTTCCCTGGGACGCAGGGGGAGTGTAGAGGAACTCCGAGACAGCGAATAAAAGTAGATCTTTTTAAAATTAATCCGCCTCTAGATTAGACCGTTTCGGGGATCAACAGGGCAATTGTTAAGAATTGTTTCAAGATTGTTGCAAGTCCCCCCATTTAAGAGTCGGCTTCACCCCCCACCACGACTTCTCGGATCCGTAAACTGGGGCCGCCGCATCCCACGGCCAGGCCGCTTTGCCCGCCCTTGCCGCAACCGCCGGACTCGTCCCAATAGAAATCGTCGCCAATGGCTTCGATGTTGGCCAGGGTTTTAAACACATTCCCCGAGAGCGTGACATCCCTCACCGGCTCCGCCAATTCCCCGTCCCGGATCATCCAGGCCTCCCCGGCGCTGAAGGTAAACATTTCGCCGTTGGTCATGCCCCCCAGCCAGTTGCGGGCGTAGACGCCTTCTTTGATCCCCGCCATTAAATCCTGAACCGGGGTGGTTCCCCGGGCAATCCAGGTATTCGTCATCCGCACAATGGGGGGGTAATGGTAATTTAAACACCGGGCGTTACCTGTCGGTTTTTCCCCCAGTTTTCCCGCTGTTTCCCGAGAATGTAAACGCCCCGCTAAGACGCCGTCCTCAATCAGTTGGGTCGCGGTGGCCGACGCTCCTTCGTCGTCAAAGGCGTAACTACCCCGGTGCCCCTCCGGCGCGGCGCCGTCAAAGATTTGCAATTCCGGGGGGCCAAAGCGTTTGCCTAAGCTCATCACCTCCAGTAAATCGGGGTTTTCGTAGACGGTATCCGCCTCGGATAGGTGCCCAAAGGCTTCGTGGACAAACAGCCCCGTTAAGATCGGATCGATCACCACCGGGTAACTTTTTCCTTTCACGGTGGGTAACTCCAGCGCCGTCACGGCCCGTTGGGCGGCACCGATTACGGTCTGGTCTAAATTCAATAAATCTTCATAACCCCGACGAGAACCCATGGTTTCCCGCCCCGTCTGCACCCGGTCCCCGTCCCTGGCGGTGGCGCTGAAGCGCAGTTCCCAATCCCACCAGGTCTGCTCTAACCAGGTTCCTTCGGAGGTAGCTAAAAGAATCGTCTGCTCGCTATCGCCGTAGCGTACCGTCGTGCTGGCAATTTTAGGGTTATAGGTTCTTAACAGTTCGTTGTAATGGCGACAGAGCGACGTTTTTTCCGCCAGATCTACCTCCTCGGGACGGCGCCCCTGGAGGGGATTTTGGAACTGCCCCTGCACAATCTCAATCGGCGCTAGAGCCGTTTCCTCTTCCCCCAACCAACGAGCGCCGGTCACGGCCCCTTGGATCTGTTCTTCTAACGAGTCCAAATCATTAAAGGTGGCGAAACCCCAACCGCCTCGATGGCAGGCCCGAACCTGCCCGCCGATGGCCAGTCCCTCGCTCAGGGTTTCCAGTCGTTCCCCCCGGTAGAGAATATTGGCGCCCTGGGAGCGCTCCAGACGAATGGCCAGGTAATCCGTCTGGGCGCGATAACGGTGGAGAAGTTCCTGAATTTGGGTTTGAAAGTCGGCAAAGGTCGGCGTTTTCATCGAAGCTGAGAAATGAGGGATTTTAACTAGCCTAGACCAGGGAGTAGTCGGCTGGGGGTTTTATCCCCCCTGTTTAGTTGTAGCGTATCTATAGGTTATTTCTTTCTAGGCGGTAGTTGATAAGGTCGTTGAGGTCTCCGGCGCCGAAGTCCTAGCGGTGGACAAGAGGGCGATGGATTCTCAGTTTAGGAAATGGCAAACCCTGTATAGGGGCGAACTTCCGGTTCATGAAATCCAAGAACAATATGTTCTTTAGGAATTCCTGCTTTAAGAAGTTCTTCGGTAATACCATCCTCAGTGCCATCATATTGAACCCAGACTTTTCCATTGACAATTTCTAGATGTAGTAAAATACTGTGCAGATGGCGCTGGCGATCCCAACCTTCAGAGAGAATAAGATACTGGTCATTTTCAGGGTCAAAGGCGGCGCGATTTTTGACATTGACGTTAGCATAGGTCATGTCAGCGTAGGGTTTAAGGATATTGCGGATAATTTGACGATAACTGTCTAGGCGATCCATCGAGTGATAATCTCCAGGTTAGGGTTGAATGTAAATAGTTTCAAAACTTGGTTTTCCAAGAGAATCTGTCCAACCTCTTGTTCAAATATCTTTAAGAAACTAGCGTCTCGAATAGCTAGGTAGAGAATACGTTCGGGGTCAATTCGATTTAAAACGTTTTGATATAAGATATATTGACCCAGGGCTACCTCCAGGTCGCGAATCTCAGATGGACTGACGAAGCTTTTGATTTCAACGGCAATTTTTTGAGTCCCCTTTTCAGCGGTGATCAGTTTTTCACCTGCGAGATCAATAAAAAGGTCTTTTCTCCCAATCTTGAGGTTGTAAGGATCGTGGCTGATATGCCATCCATCTTTAATCAGGGCTTGTTTACAACTATCATGATAAATATCTTTGGCTGGCATAGATTTAAATTCGCTCCTCCGCTATCTCGACCATTCTATATTTTATGTCATAGTTGATGAGGTCGTCGAGGTTTTCAGCGCCGAAGTCCTACCGGCGGTCAGTAAATCCCAGCTAATCCTCCCATTTCAACGCTGACGGTGTCCCAGCGGTTATCGCTGGGGCGGTAAGATAAAAGTTCCATGCCAATCGGTTCGCCTGTTGTTTTATCTTTAATTAAAATCACGCCATCGCCTAGCTCGGTGGCAATTTGATTTTTGCGGGGGGGTTGCCAAAAGACGGTTAAGAGTTCCATCTCTGGTTCATAATATATTTTTATCTGTGCCATAGGGTTTCTCCTTCTTTAATTGCGTCAGTTTGATAGGCTGTGATTAAAAATCCATCACCGTTTAATCGACGAGCAACGGCAACCGCCCAGCGTTTTTCTTTGAGGACGAGGTAAAATAGCAGGACTTTGGGATCGCGGCTACTGCGGCGGATTTCATCGGGATTAGCTAGAGCTTGCTGAATTTCTAATTCCAAATCAGCGATGTCGGGATGTTTGATGATCAGTTTTTCCCAGTATTCTACGGAAGTGCGAACGGTAAAGTTTAGGGGAGTCAGAATTTCAAATTTACTCATCAGTCATCTGCTCCTGAGTCTCTGCCCATACGGTATTTAATGTCGTAGTTGATGATGAAGTCCAGTTCTTCGTCGGTGAAACCGTAGTGTTGAGCAAGGATGCGATCAATTTCGTCAATGATGTGCTTTGATTGAGAGGCAGAAAACTCTTCGTACTCAATTAAGTCACCATCTTTTGTTTTGATGGTCTTATTCTCAGCATTCACCTTCAGATCTTCCATTAGTTGATGATTTAGATTTACCAACTTCTGATCATGAATAAGATTGTCTATAATTGGAAAACCTGAAGCTAGCTTATCGCTCAAATGGAAGCAATCTCCATAGGCGATAAAGTAAGCATAGAACAAACTGCTATTTAACAAAGCACAAACGATATTTGCAACTGTTGCCGATTCAAAGTATAAGTAACGTCCATGAGCAGGGGCATCAATTCTTCCATTTTTTGCGTAATGCGGAAGTCGGATAGTTGCTTTAGCCCAGTATTGTATTGCTTCTTGATAGAAGATAAAACTTTCTGACTTTTGTTGAGATGTCAAGCATCTAATTGTGTTTTTACTATTAGCTGTGATTTTACTAAAGAGAGCTTCCTGAATACGATTCGCATACTTCGGAAATTGGTCAGCATAAATTAGCTTCCCTACGATTTCAGCAAATTCCACTTGATAAAAAAGGTAATCTCTAACTTGTGATGCCCATCGTTGATAACGACTAGCTATTAGTCTTTTGTTGTTGGATGCTTTTCCAGCTTCAGCGATGAAAATACTACTTCGACAATGTTCTAAATCCTTAAACAACTTGCCTGGTCGATCATCAAAGGGAATCGTAAGGAGATATTGGGAATGTTGACGAAGTATTTCTCTCAATATCACCATTCGAGACGAACTCACCAAAGGTAACTGGACAATAAAGCTTGTCCAACCCGATGGAGCAGAAAGTTGTAGAACTCTCTCGGTACACATGGCATAAAGATTGCCACACTTCTCCGAATGAAAATTCATCAGTGTGTACTGAGACTTCTTGACTGCGGCATATTCTTTCCAAGGTGGATTACCAATAATCACATCAAAGCCACCGCCATTGATAATGCTATAAAACTCCACAAACCAATGAAACGGGTGATGGCTCGTTAGCCACTTCTGAAATTTATCCTCTTTTTTGGATAAACCTCGTTCATATTCCTCCGCCAAATAGCGATCCAACTCCTCCCGCAATTCCGCCAAAGCCGCTTTTAATAACCGCTTAGAAAAGACAACTTCGGCGCCGTCAACATGATCTTCTACTTGTAGAGACTTAAACCGCTTAAACTCCTGAGCCGCCTCAATTGCGCTCCTCATAATCCGATTCAAAGTCCCGTCATCAAAAATCAGCTTACCCTGACCCGAAGCCTCCTTAGCAATCGATTCAAAAGCCTGCTCAATCGATGCAAACCCCACCAGCGTATTCCCCGCCCGAATATTAAAATCGATATCCGGCAAAGGCTCCAAGCCAAAATTGGCTTTTTTCGGCGCCGCTTCCACCTGCGATACCAACTTCAGAAATAACCGCAACTTACAAATTTCCGTCGCCTCCTCCATAATGTCCACACCATAGAGGTTGTTGAGCATAATCGACTTCAGCACAAAATAGCGGGGGTTGGGATGCTTCGCCATCTCCGCTAACACTTTACGGAAATATTCATAATGCGGTTTTGCGTCAGCTTCTCTCGACAATCTTAGATCGTCCTCATCCACAAAACCCTGCATTCGCTCCAAACAAGCTGTATAGAGGGGTTCTAAAATATTCAACGCCGCAAATAAAAACGCCCCCGATCCACAAGTCGGGTCAAGCACCGAGACTTGCTCAATGGCTTGATATAACGCCTTCAGCAAATCCGAACTTTCGCAACTGACGATCACATCCTGAGCAAATTGCCGAATATCCAGATTATAGGTAATCAAATCATTAATCTGGGTCACTTCTCCCTCCGCTAATTTTTGCCGCAACTCCAAACAGCGCCGGCGCCGGGCCACATGCTCCCGCCACGTTTCTGTCGGCAGAGCGAAGCCATCGCCCGCGGGCTTATTCCAGCTACCTCGTTGAGAAACATCATTAATGCCATCGGCAATCTCGCTAGGGAGTTCAAGATCAACCCCATGACGAACGGCTGGGTAAATATAATAGTCAGGATTTTCCCGCAGTAGCACCCACACGGCCCCCTCTGGCTTAAACGCCACCTTACAGCCTTTCTCTACTCGATCAAACAAAAAAGGAATAATTGTATTTTTGCTGATATATTCTGTTATATCCTCCTTCGTATAATAAGCTCCCATTTGTTTTTGGTTAATGTACTTCTCAAAGATGTAACCCAACACATCGGGATTAATTTCGTTTTGATTACGAAGCGGTCTGTCATCTAGATGCCAGTCATATTCATCAAAGAATTTAAACACTCGCTCAAACGCCGCGTCGGGAATTTGCAAGGCGCTGTCGTATTTTTCTTCCAACTGATGAACTTCAAACAAACCGCCATTTAAGTAGGGGATTTTGCCTAAAAGCGCCTCTAGCTCAGGATTACGACCGGGCTGACCCAACCCCTCGTGGAAGAGTTTCAGCAAAAAGTGACGATAAAAGGTGTGAAAGGTATCGACGCCCCATTCTCTTTGGCAAAATGTTAGCCGATTCCGTAGATAGTTAATATCCCCATCTAGGAAACTTTTTTTCTGGATAAAATAAACGAACATCAGTCGATTCAGCATCAACGAGGCATACCAGGTTTTATCAAAAATATCCTGAATACCATCAATAAACTTAAGAAATTGCCCGTGTTCTTCCTCAAAACGCTTAAAGAATTTTTTGGTAACTTTTTCAACATCAAAAGCTTTTTTAACCCGTTGAGAAACATCCACTAGGGTGAGCGTTCCCTCTTCTGCAAAAGCAATGGACAGCGCCTCTAACTTCTGCAACAATCGCTCGGCAGACTGCCCCACTCGATATTGCTCAAATCGAGGCGCCAACGGTTTCCCCGGTTCCTGCCGCACCCACATCCACATTTGCTGGGTTTTGCCCTCGTCTCCGAAGACCAGTAAATGAGATTTGCTGTACTCTGTCAGTTGGCGGTCGAGCTTCACCCGGATGGGCCGGGAGGGAATTTCTGGAGTAATACACTGATAGACAATAAATCCCCGCTTTTGCGCGACAGACGCCACCTCAAAGAATTCCCCGTCTATCTCCAACGGCAAGGCGACCCGCTCGACCCCATCCCAGCCCAATTCTTCAATGAACAGAGACTCAAAATCAAACCGTTGGAGATACTGGTGGGCGCGTTGGCGATTCAATGACATAAGGCAAGCATTCGCAAGGGGGATTTAGGGGGAGCATCTCAGATTTGTCGTGCCCTCATCCCCCAGCCCCTTCTCCCAGAACGGGAGAAGGGGAGTCAAAGTCCCTCTCCCTCTTTGGGAGAGGGATTTAGGGTGAGGGCGATTCAATGGCATTGGAAGGGGGATTTAAGCGCATTCTCCCCCAATTTTAGCCCCTAAATAAGCCCATGGAACAGATAATTCGCGCTCCGCCGCCCTGTTCCTCCGGGTTGATGACGCAGAGCGCGTCATGCTCCCGCAAAAAAGCTACTAGCTTGGCTAACTGCTCATCGCTAATTCCTGCCTTGAACTCGCGATTCAGCCGGGCGATGGCGTTCTGCTTCAAGGGATGCTGATTAATCTCCTCGATGGCCCGTTCTAAGTTTTCCCACTCCGCCCCCGTCGCCAGTAACGGCGTCGATTCCCTCACCCGTTGCGCGTAGCTCATCAGACGGTCGTAGGTTCGGGCCGCGGCGCTCCGCTTATTCCCCAAAGCGCCGGCCACCGTCTTGGTTTGCTCGGCGATCAGTTCGGCGCCGCGGGTTACCAGTTGGTGATGTTGGGGATGGCGGGGTAAAGGCGGGGTATCCAGACCGCACCGGGCCAAGCGTAAAATCCGGGTCTGGGACTGAGTGACGCTGTTGCCGTTCTTGTCCACCCAGGCCAATGCGTCGGCGCCGCTATCGGCCCGGAGGTACAGCAACACGCCCTCGGGATCGGAGTCGGTGGGTTCGTGTTCGCGGGTGGAATAGACCACATCGGGCAATTTCTCAATCATCCCCTTCAGCGCCGGATTCGCCTCAACGGCGCTCTGCCAAATCTGCAACGCCTCAGAGGTCAGATCGACTTCGCCCTCATCGACCTCATCTAGAACTCCCGATCTCTCATTGTAGAGATTCAGCAATACTTCCTTGGGTTGCTCATCCTCAAAAAAGGCTTCATCGGCGCCGACCACTTCCTGATTTTCGTTGAGGCGAGCGAGTAACCGCCCCCGGAGATTAATCAACTGCTCCACCCCTTCCGCCGGTAAAAACGAATAGCAAAGAATCTCCTCCGCCTGTTGCCCAATCCGATCCACCCGCCCCGCCCGCTGGATCAGGCGGATAATGGCCCAGGGCAAATCGTAATTGACGATAATGGCGCAATCTTGCAAATTTTGCCCCTCGCTCAACACATCCGTCGTCACCAACACCCGCAATTGCTCAGACTCTGGGATTGATTTTTCATTGCTGATGGGACTAAACCGCCAAGCCAAAGCCGTCGGGTCGGGGGATTGTCCCGTGGCTAAACCCACTTGCTCAATACCCCAGTCCTGGAGCACCGTTGCCAGATAGCGGGCCGTGTCGGCGAATTGGGTAAAAATAAGCGCCTTTTCCCGAGGGTGTCGGCGCTGTAATAACGCCCCTAGCGCGACCAGTTTGTTATCCGCTAGGGGACGCCAATGGCCCGCCCGTTGCCAAATTCCCGTTAACGCCGCCGCGTCCTCCTGAAGATGAAGTCGTAACTGTGGACTAAAGAGATGAGAGCGAATCCACTTAAAGCGTCGGGAATAGCGCTCTCGGTATAGGGAGTAGATTTCCGCGGCCCGTTGAGCAAAACTCTCTTGGGGGTCAATCTCTTCTTCTTCCACAGTCTCAGTTGTCTCTTCAGAACTTTCCCAGTCCTGACTCCAAAGAGAATCGGTGTCTTCGTCGTTACCCGTCTCGTCCAGCAAGGCGGCGTCCTGGGTTCCAATCGGTAGGGGCAGATCCTGGTCGATGGCGTGGAGATAGACATAATTCCGCAGAATATGCCGCTCCAAGGACTGAAGAAAGGCGGCGCCGCTACTCTCTAATCGCTTAAACAGGTTTGTGCGGCAGAAGCCCATTAACCGTTTCCCCGCATGGGACAGATTTCCCAATAATTGCTCTTCCTCGGCGCTGGCCCTGGGGTTTGGACGGGGAGCGATATATTGATGTTGACCTAATCCATAGCGGGGCAAATTGAGCCCGTTGATCACATCCACCACGGCATTGGCGTACAACCGGGCGTAGGGATCGGTTTGAGCGTCCCCAATGGTAAACCGAACGGTTCGAGGCCGACGAATCGGGAAATAGAAGGGCCGCCCATCCGCAAATTCCAAATAGTAACGCTCCCCGTCCCGTTTGGCGTAGGCGTTTTTAATAAAACCGCGGGTGCGCCGCACCATATAGCGACTCATCAACTGTTGCCAGTCTTCCGGCTCTGGGCTGTGCTCAAAGGCCAAGAGTGACCGCGCCGGGGTGGCGCTATGCCGGCGCCGAAACTGCATCTCGCCGCCAAGGCTACGAATGTAGGCTTCTGGCTTCATGCCTAAGTCGGCGTCGGGACGTAAAAATAATTGTAACTGAGCCGACAAGTCTAAATAGGTTTTGTTATAGGGCGTTGCCGTCAGCAAAATACACCGACTGCCGCTTTGCTCAATGTAATCCCGGATGGCTTGATACCGCTTCCCCTCTTTATTGCGCAGGTTGTGGCTTTCATCAATGAGAACCAGTCGAAACCGCGCCGGCACATTGGGCAAGTCCTGAATCACCCGGCTGATGGGAACCACCTTGCCCCGCAAGCCATAGCGATCGATGTAACCCTGCCACATTTTCTCCAGGTTCTTAGGGCAGATAATCAACGTGCTGGAGCCGTAGTCTTCCTCCCAGAGGTGGGCGATGGCCGTCCCCACTAGGGTTTTGCCCAACCCCACCACATCGCCAATGATGACCCCGTTGCGCTTACTGACATGATGTGCGGCAATCTGCACCGCCGCTTCCTGAAAGGGCAACAGTCCAAAACTGGCGGGGGCGCGATATTGGCTTAACCCGTCCCGCGCTTCCTGGGACAGGTGATAGGCCATTTTTAGGTAAATAAAATAGGGTTTGAGGGAGCGGCCCGCCCAGCTTTCATCGATAATTTCCGCTAACTGCTCAGAAATATCCAAGCAAAAACGATCTTCCCAACGTTGTTCAAACCAATCTGTTAATTTTTGCGTATCATCCCTATCCACCACTTCCACATTTAGCTCGCCCTGGGATCTCAACCCAGAGAAGGTCAGGTTACTACTCCCCACATAGCCAATGATGGGCGTAGCCCGGTCTTGCCGATAGAGCAAATACAATTTGGCATGGAGGGGATGACGTAAAAATAGCTTGACCTGCAGTTTTTGGGCCAGAAGTTGGGATCGCAACCGCTTTAAACCCGCCTCCTCGGCGGCGCTGGGAGCGCCGTAGGTCAACTGTTGCCGAAATTCTTGGGCCATCAGGGTTTGGAGCCGAATCGCCCGCCCCTGATCCATCCGCTCTGGCTCAACCCCAATGGCTAAGGTTTGCCGTAGCTCCTCTTGGGGTAAACGGTGCATTCCCACCAGTAATCGACAAGCCCGTCCCTCGCCTCCTTTAAATTGCTCAACCTCGGCGTCGATTTGTCGCCATCCCCGCAAATTAAAATAGCCCACACAAAAATCGGCGCGGTAAGCTTGCTTGAGATAATGTCGCAACTCCGGCAGGATGGGTTGCTCGATATTGTCGTAAATACTGGACATGTTAACGAGACCCAGCGGCGCCGATGTAGAGGGTTTCCGCTTGCGCCACCTTGAGGCGAATGGCGCGGCCAGACAAGAGATTGCGGGAACGTTCTTCCAGTTGATCCAGTGCCGGTAGCTCCCCGTTCCCCAAAATTAGGAAGTTCACGGTTCCGTCCGCCGTTTCGGCGTCAACGGAGAGGAGTCGATAGCCCGATCCTTCGAGCCATTCCTGTCCTAGGGCGTAAACTTGGGCGGAGATCCGCTGGGTGACAATTAAGTTGTAACTGGTCAGGGAAAGGGGGATGAGGATGAGCGCCAGCGCCGCCAAGGCGACAGTCACTGCCCGGCGCCGGGCTTTGGGGTCAAACCGGGAGGTCGCGGCCCGCCGGAACCCCATGAGGGCAAAGACGAGGGAGCCGGTGAGGAGGATGGCCACGTAGTTGGTGATAAACAGCAAAAGACTGCCCGCCGCTAGCGTGGGTTTGTTTAGGGCCAAGAGAATCCCCACATTGGCGAGGGGCGGCACTAAAGACACGGCGATGGCCACTCCGGGCAAGGTGTCGGAAACATCCCGACGGGAGAGGGCGAAAGCGCCGGCTAAACCCGTGGCCAGCGCCGCCATCAGATCCAGCAGATGGGGAGAGGTGCGAACCATAATCTGTTGAATGGCCTCTGGATGGGTCACCCCGGCGATGGGCAGGGTTAGAATAAATCCCACCGCTACGGCCATGACAATGCCCGCAAAGCTGACCAGAAGGGTGCTAATAATTTTGCGCCGGTCGCCGATACTGACGCTAAAGGCCAAGCCCATAATCGGCAACATCAAGGGGGCGACAATCATGGCGCCGATAATGACGGCCATGGAGTCGCCTAAAAGCCCGTAGGTGGCGATGCTGGCGGCCAAAATCAACAAAGTCGCAAACTTCAAAAACTTGGGCCAGAGGTCCGGTTGTTCAAAGACTAAGGTTTCGTTGACTCTCCTGACCTCCTCTAAATCCACGGGGCCGCCGTGCAACATCTCAGCGAGTGTTCTAGTCATAAGTGTAATTTACGGAAAGGCAACAGGGATGTCACACTAGGAAAGCGAGGTTAAATCAAGGATAGAAGAGAACTATGGGCACAGCGCCGAACTATGACGCAATTGTGATTGGCTCCGGCATCGGGGGACTGGTAACGGCCACTCAACTCAGCGCCAAAGGAGCAAAAGTCTTGGTTCTGGAGCGGTATCTGATTCCGGGGGGCAGCGCCGGGTATTTTGAGCGTTCCGGCTATCGCTTTGATGTCGGCGCATCGATGATTTTCGGCTTTGGACAAAAGGGGACAACCAATCTCCTAACCCGAGCCTTGGCCTCCGTGGGGCAAGAACTGGAAACCATTCCCGACCCGACCCAAATTCATTATCATCTTCCCGGCGGTCTGGATTTAAAGGTTCACCGAGATTACGAACAATTTTTAAGTGAACTAGAGCGGTATTTTCCGCAAGAAAAGGCAGGAATCCGGCGCTTTTACGACGAATGCTGGCGGGTTTTTAACTGTCTCAACAGTATTGAACTTCTTTCTTTGGAAGATCCTCAATATCTCTTGCGGGTCTTTTTCCAGAATCCCGGCGCTTGTCTGGGGCTAGCCCGCTATCTGCCCTTCAATGTCGGCCCCCTGGCTCGTAAATACATCCGAGACCCCGACCTGCTGAAATTTATCGACATGGAATGTTACTGCTGGTCCGTCGCGCCAGCGGAGCGAACCCCCCTAATTAACGCCGGTATGGTCTTTTCCGACCGTCACTACGGCGGCATTAATTATCCCAAGGGCGGCGTGGGGCAAATCGCCCAAAAGCTCGTTCAAGGCTTGGAGAAAACCGGCGGGGAAATTCGCTATCAAGCGAGGGTGACTCAGATTTTGACGGAAGGCGGGCGGGCCCTGGGGGTCAAGTTAGCGGACGGGACGGAATACCGCGCTCAACGGGTCGTTTCCAACGCCACCCGCTGGGACACCTTTGGCAATCTCTTAAAAGACCAGCCCCTCCCCCCTAGGGAAGCCCGGTGGCAACGGCGCTATCAAAAATCCCCCAGTTTTCTGAGTTTACACTTAGGGGTCAAGTCTGACGTTCTCTCCGTGGATACGGAGTGTCACCATATTCTCCTGGAGGATTGGCAAAACCTAGAAGCGGAGCAGGGCACGCTTTTTGTTTCCATTCCCACCCTTTTGGACCCCAGTTTGGCGCCAGCGGGGCATCACATTATCCACGCTTTCACCCCCAGTTGGCTGGAGTATTGGCGGGGATTAAGCCCCAAAGAATACCAAGCCAAGAAGGAAGACTGCGCCCAGCGCCTGATTCAACGTCTAGAGAGCCTGTTCCCCGGTTTAGAAGCCGCCCTGGACTACCAAGAAGTGGGCACCCCCCGCACCCACCGGCGCTTTTTAGGCCGGGTTGACGGCACCTACGGCCCCGTTCCCCGCCGGGTTCTGCCGGGATTGTTGACCATGCCCTTTAACCGCACCGCCGTTCCCGGACTATATTGCGTCGGCGACAGCGCCTTTCCGGGCCAGGGATTAAACGCCGTCGCCTTTTCCGGGTTTGCCTGCGGGCACCGGATTGCCCGAGATTTGGGTTATTAATCACACTGTTCCGGTGATAACGCTCACACGTGCGAGTTTTCGACTAAAAACCGGGGAGAATATCCGTAGAAACCCCCTTGGTTCATAACGGTTCTCTTTGTCAGGATGGAGTCAGGAGCAATACTCCTGCGATGGACTGGCTTTTGTTCTATGGTCGCTCTTCCTTCTAACCCTGAATCCGCTCATCCTCTCAGCCTGCTGATAGGACAGGATATTGCAGGACTATTAAATCAAAAAACGTCACCAGAGGAGCAGTTGGGGGAGATTGTCGAACGCCTTGGCAACCGTTTGCAGGTGGAGATTTGTATCCTAGCGGTAGGACGTCCGACAGAGGGTCTAGCCCATTTAGCCCTCTGGACGGAGGCACAGGGACTGCGGCTCTTAACCACTACCCATTTTTGGAACTATAGCTGGATTAGAAAAATTAGTCAGAGTGAAACGCCTGTCTCCTTCGTGCCCCTCTCCTCCGGCGCCGCTCGCCGTCAGCGAGTCTGGAAACTCACCCAAGAGGTGGGTTTAAGTTCCGGCGCTGGCGTGAGACTGGTCTTTCGGGGGGAAGTGAACGGTTTGTTAATTCTCGGCTCTCCTGGGATGCGGGTCTGGGGAAGCGAAGAAAAACAAATTCTGGCGGATCTCGCGCCGTCTTTAGCTCTGGCAAGCCATCTTTTAGAGTCGGCCTTGAGCGTTAATCCCGCCTTGCCTCGCCACAAGACCAATTCTCTGGGCACGCCAGCGGAAGACAGCCCCTTGGTGAAGGTCTGGGTGGAAGCCACCCGGCATCAGTTGGAGCAACAGCGCCAAGCCAACGAGCAACTCATCCATAATATTGTCACCATCATGAGCGACCAGACCCGCAATCCGCTGGCGACGCTCCGGTTGGGGATTGAAATGCTTCGCAAACGCAGTCATTCCCCGGAAATATTGGCCCAGCGCCTCGATGTCCTGGAGCAAGAATGGCGCAAGCTCAATGACATTAATGAAAAAATTCTGCGCCTGCGGAGTCTCCGCTCCGACCCCAATACCATTCTCCTGCAACGGCTAGAGGTTCCCCCCCTGCTAGACCGCATTATTCAAGAATTTCGTCTACTTTGGGCGGAAAAATCTCCTAAAGATCTGAAACTGGTCAGCGAATACAGCGCTGAAGATAGCCTTCTCCAAACCAACGCCAGTCATTTACAACAAATCATCCGGGAACTGTTAACCAACGCTGAAAAGTTCGCCTCTCCCCACAGCGCCGTGTCGGTTACCCTCAATGACGGCGCTCTTCACGACCAACCCGCCTTGGAAATTCAATGTCGCAACCTGATGAGCCGGCGCGCGGTGCCGAAACAATTGTCCCAACTCTTCGATCCCTTTTATCGAGAGCAGTGGGTCATCGACACCGCCATTCCAGGTATTGGTCTGGGATTGACCATCGCCAAAACCTTAGTGGAGCAACTCAATGGTACGATAGAAGTCGCCACGGAGCCGTTAGCGGGAACAGATTCTTGTTGGATTGTATTTACTCTGGTACTTCCCGGGAAAGTCGCCCGGCGTGGGTAGGGGATGGGTTCGGGGGAGCCTGGCTAAGATGACCCAGGGACCTGATTTTGCCTGGGAACGGGCGACTCGCTCTCCCTGGAGACGACAGGGACAAATTATTGGTTTTCTGCTGGGGTTCAGTCTAGGTATTCTCTGGGAGAGCCGCTGGGGTCGCCGTTCTAGCCTCCGGCGCCAACGCCAAGCCCAAAAATTGGTGAAATCCCTCCTCCATTTGGGCCCCACCTTTATCAAAATTGGCCAATCTCTCTCCACTCGGGCCGATTTACTGCCAAGGGAGTACATCCAAGCCCTGAGCCAACTTCAGGATCAGGTGCCGCCCTTTGCCTCGGCCACGGCCCTAGCTTTAGTTGAGGCGGAGTTGGGGCGTCCCCTGGGGGAACTTTTTCAATCCTTTGATTCCCAACCCTTGGCCTCGGCCAGTTTGGGGCAAGTCCATCAGGCCTGTTTACTCTCCGGGGAAGAGGTGGTGGTGAAAGTCCAGCGTCCCGGTTTAGATGCCCTGTTTAATCTCGATTTTACCGTTTTGCAAACCGCTCTCCGCTGGAGTCGGCGCTATCTGCCGGGATTTCGGCGCTTTGCCCAGAAGTACGATTTAGAAGCCATTTACCAAGAATTTTTTGCAATTTTATTTCTGGAAATCGACTATATTCACGAAGGCCAAAACGCTGAGCGTTTTCGGAAAAACTTTAGCGATGATCCGCAAATCAAAGCGCCGCGAGTCTATTGGGATTACACCACTGCGAAGGTCTTAACCCTAGAATATTTACCCGGCATTAAAGTTAACGACCGGGCCTCTTTAGAAGCGGCGGGAATTAATTTAGACCGGGTCATCCAAGCGGGCATCTGCGCTTATCTCAAACAACTGTTGGTGGATGGTTTTTTTCAATCCGACCCCCATCCCGGCAACATGGCCGTCGCCGGGGACGGCACTTTAATTTTCTATGACTTTGGCACCATGGCGGAGGTGAAAACCATCGCCCAGGGACAAATGCTCCAGACCTTCTTCGCTATTCTGAAAAAAGACGCCAACCAGGTGCTAGAAACCTTGATTTATATGGGCTTAATTGAGCCTGTGGCCGATATGAGCGCCGTTAAACGGATTATTTACTTCCTGTTAGATAATTTTCGGGATAAACCCGTGGATATCCGGGCCTTTGAACAAGTGGGGGATGAAGTGTACACCCTCTTTCGCCAGCAACCCTTTCGCCTGCCCCCCCAGATGACCTTTATTATTAAATCCATCACCACCCTAGACGGCATCGCTCGGGCGCTAGATCCCCAGTATAATTTGATCGCCGCTAGCCAACCCTTTATCCAAAGCCTGACCCTCCGGCGTCCAGCGACTTCCTGGGTGACGACTATGCTCCAGCAGAGCCGTTCTTTCCTGATTCAATCCGTCCAAAATTGGGCAACCCGACGCTCTAGCCTCCAGGACTTGGAGGAAAAACTAGAGCGGGGCGCTCTGCAATTTCCCGTCCGTTCCCCGGAAATGGAGCGTCTTCTGCAAAAGATCCATCTGGCGCTCCAGTGTTTGCTTTACGCCTGTCTCACGGGCTTTTCCCTTCTGGGTGCCGTACTGCTCCTCGGAACCTCCTACTCCCAGGCGGCGCTGGCGGGCTTTGGCTTAGCGGGGCTATTTAGTTTATTTCTAATCCGGGCTTGGCTAAGGATGAGTTGGCGGGAACGGGTGGATCGCTGGGTCGCCAAATAGCTTTCTCCCGGCAAATTTGGGAGGGTCAACTCAAGAAATAACCCCATAGACTAAAATAAAACTAATTTTTCGCGCAGTGAAGCTTTCATGGCGGCCTTAACCCTCACTCTCCTCCTCCCAGGTAAAAGCGTTCCTGTTCAGAACTGGACTTTTGAGAACGAGTCTCTAGTCCGGGTGGGACGAGCGGCGGATAACGATGTGGTTCTCTACAGCGCCGTGGTCTCCCGTCATCATCTGGAACTCCGTAAAAATACTCAGGGTTGGGAAGCGGTGAATATCGGTGCTAACGGCACCTATATGGACGGGGAAGCGATTTCCCAAATTCCCGTCAAAGACGGCATGATCGTCCGCTTGGCTAGCTCTGGCCCTAAAATTCAAATCAATCTAGAAACGGATACGGGCTTCGCCCGCAAAAAACTGGCTAAACTCCGGGACGACGCGCCGGAGACCGCCGGGGCGCCCCAGGTCTCGATGAAGGATACCGTCATTAACTAGAAGATTATGGTTCGCCGACTATCCCCATTCCTAATCCTCTGGCTGTCTCTGCTGACGGCGCTTCCCGGTTTTAGCGCCGAAAAAGTCGTCCTCAAATACAGCGTCCTACGGGAATCCGTCGCCGTGGCGGAATTAAGCGACCTCAGCCGTACCGGCGCCGTTTCTCCGGCCCTCGCATCTTACCTTAAGTTAGCCAATAAAAATCCAGAGGACTTACGGCGCTGGCTCAACCAATCCATCGCCATTCATCCTTCGGCTCTGTCCCAACTGCTCAATAGTTTTCTCGGCGCTTACGCTCTCTCCCAAATTAGCGAGGTAATCCAGACCCCTTCCGGGCGAGCCAGTTCCGAAGCCCTGCGGGGCGCCTTAATCACCTCCGCCCAGGAGGATAACCGAGTGAGCCTCATTGAGATTCTGGAAAACTATCCCACCGCCGAGGTGCAGGTCGATGGCGACAAGCTGATGCAACTCTACCAAGACTTTCAGGCGCTGGCGGCCCGATTACCCCGTCTGCCTTAGCGGAATTACCCTGATTGACCGACAGAACTGGAGAGCGCGAAGTTTACAGTAGAGTAATTCGCTCGCTGGGGAAGCCATGTAGGGCAAGAGTGCCCAAATGGTCTGAGTCAATTCTAAACTGAGAACTTGGAGCCCGGCCTTGAACATAGACTCCCCATTGCGCTTGGTTGACGCTTCCACAGCCCAGTAGAGCCGCTACAATCCAACCCAGCGTCACTAGATGTCTCAGATCTGCATACTTGCTGGCTCCCCTCAAAAAGTTATACACTCGGTTGTAGATTTTGGTCTGGGTCATAAGCGGGAAATTTTTGTAGGTTTTCTAGCTTACCCAGATTTTTTACTTTTCGGGAATCCTCTCTACACTTGGGTTTCAGCCAGAAGTGTCCGTCACCGAGTATGACATCTTCTCATTTGACAACGCCCGGTTCCGCAATGCCTCCACTGTTGGCGTAGGTTTGACCACCCTGTCAGGCTGGCGCCTATACTCCCCCCGATACAGCTCGGAAACCTCCCGTCCAAAGAGGGGAATTTATTACCGATAAGTCACTTAAATCTGAGCGAGGTTTACGATTCTCGGGGAAGCAATGGAGCAATGGTGTCTAACAGTTTTGGAATATGGTCGCTCACAACTTCCCAAATCCGTTCGACTAAAACTCCGTCATAGTCATGGATTAACTTGTCTCGCATCCCTGCCATACTCCGCCAAGGAATTTCTGGATAAGATTGCCGAAATTCTAGCGAGAGCCGCTTGACTGCTTCGCCTAAAACAGATAATTCATAAGATACGGCTAATTGAGTTCTTAAATCAGCTCGAAATTGTTTCTCATCCATTTCAGAAGTCAATTGTAAGATCGTTTCTGCAAAATGAGCGATGTCTAACAAATAGGCTTTATCTCTGTTCATAGATGATCTGGGCGGCGTTTAAGACTTCCTGACGACGAATCCAATTAGGGCTTTGTATGATAGCCTGTTTTTCTACTAAGTCAATTGGTCGTTTTAATATTTCAGAAAATTGATATTCTAATTCTAGTAAATCAAGTAAGCTAATTTTTTTTCCAGGCGAGAAGTCAACTAATAGATCTACATCGCTATCAGCGCCGAAGTCTTCTCGCAAAATAGACCCGAAGAGAGCTAACTGATGAATGCCCCACTGTTGGCATAGTGTTTCTATTGGCTCTAGGTGTTGGCCTAGGCGCTTGAGGATTAGGGGGTTGTGTGGGGTAATCATCAGAAAAATGGGTTTGTCCTGATAGGGCTATTTAGAGTGTACAGCGCCGGAAAAGGACGAGCGCCGAGAGGGAAAGTCCGGCGCCGGGGTAGAATAGGGACAACCTGCGCCCAGTTATTGGCTGGGATTCATTTCACCAAAGCTCTAATCAATATGTACCTTCGAGAGAAACTGACGCGGGAATCCGTGGTTTACCAAGGCATCGCGGCGGCGCTTCGGTCTGGCGGGCGGGGCGATAATGGTTAAAGTTTCCTATGAGCAGGACTTTTATAGCTGGTCTCTCCAACAGGCGGATTTTTTGGCGCAAGGGCGTTTTAATCAATTGGATATATCCCATTTGGTAGAGGAGATTCAAGATTTGGGAAATCGTCACTATGATCAAATGGAGTTTCGTGTAACCCAATTGGTGGCTCATCTGTTAAAGTGGCGAGTTCAACACTGGAAACAAACCAATAGTTGGCGGGCGACCATCCGGGTACAATGCACCGCCATCGCTAAGTTATTGAAACGGAATCCAGGCTTAAAGTCCCGTTTAGAAGAGGCGTTGTCTGAGAGCTGGTCTGAGGCGAGGGATTTGGCGATTGCGGAAACGGATCTGCCGGATAGTCAATTTCCCGAGTCTTGTCCTTTTTTATTGTCGGAAATCTTAAATCCTGAGTTTTGGCCGGCGCCGGAGGAGAGAAATTTATAGATTTCTTAATTTAATCTTCATATTCTTGCTCTTCATATTCTTTTTCATACTCAAAAAAACCTTTTTCTTTGGAGTATCCATAAACGTAGGAATTCGAGGGAATGACTCTTTCAAATGAAATAACTTCCTCTTTAACTAATTGAAAATAACCTAGTAGGTATCCTAAAAAATAGAAAATGAACTTGTCAATTTCATCAGCGGAAAACTCAGCTTCGTTAGGTTTTTCAAGGGAAGAAGTTGGTTTTGTCTCTTCATGAGAGCACCGATAAAAGCTACATTCGACACAGTTGCAGTAGTCAAAAATTTCAAAGGCGTAAGGGTAGATTTTATCCTGTTTCTTAACTTCTAAATAAAAATGAAAAACAAAGGTACTTTTCGCTTCGTAAACGATTTGGCTACTTTCACCAAAAAGATAGTTCAAAATCCAGTAAACGAATCCTAAATGAGTGATGATCTCGGTGTCAGACGAGTCCTACCACCAACCTCCAGTAAAAATGCGATTGGAAGTTCTCCAGAATGTGGGGTTAAAGCAGTAGCTAAAATCTAGACGAATAAAATATTTTGATAAATTACGGTAGTCATGATCATTTAACTTAAAAATCTTGAAGTCTGTATTATTAAAGGTAAAATCGATAATCGTGTTTTTTGGGGTAAGGACAAAATCATCTAATTTATCCTTAAAATACTGATTGGGATGTAGTTTTTTGATCAAGTCTTGTCTTTCCCCTTCTGTCAAGTCCTTGATCATTGAGCGAGATGAGAAACGTTATGGGGCGGTAAGTCCCCTGAAGAAAAAAGCTCAAAAGCTCTATGGCGCTGGTTGGAAAACTTTGAAAAGGCGATAAAGTCGGCAATCCGCTGGAGTTGAGGCTCCGTGAGTTCGTCTAGTTGTTGTTTAAGATCTTCGGCGCTGGTAGTCATAACAGAAGAAAATCAGGCGTAAGTCTACTGTGTATTATATGGCGCCGAGGGGAAAGCCCGGCGCCGGGGGAGAATAGGGACAACCTGCGCCCAGTTATTGGCTGGGATTGACCACCCCGTCAGGCTGGCATCTGCTGGATTCAAAGGCGGCGAGGTGATAAATAACAAATTTTAGACATCAATAGCTGACGTTCTAGCAAGCGATTTTTCTCATTATAGCGGCTTGCAGATTGGTGAGATACGGGCTTCGGCTACGCTCAGCCCTCGCGCCCTGAGCGTAGCCGAAGGGCTGTCCCTCATTCGCAAGAATACCGCTATAAAACCTAAAATTCTAGCGGTTACTATACCAATAGAAGTGAGGGGGTCAATTAAATTATCCTTAAATTTGAAATGTTCATTCCAAATATCCCACCGCAGATGGTAAAAACGAGTAAACTGCCTTGTTTCAAAAATAATTGAGCCGACATCGCTTCCTTTAAATCGATTACAGAAAACACAAGCGTAAGCAAGATTATCCGCATCGTTTTTGCCACCGTGCTTGATACTGATAATATGATCAACGGCGCAACCTAAAACTGTGTTCTGTTCATGAATAAGGCAATATTCACAAGCATAGTTAGCTCGCTCCGCTACTAAACGCCGTAATTGCTGATTAAGATAAGGTCGTCCCATCCGCTTTGTTTTCCGCCATATATTGATAAGCGCGAGCTTTGGCTAACCTCACTAAATGCTCTAATAGTAGATAGTGATCTAACTCTAGTTTTTCATCGGAGGTTAAGGTATTGTTCTTTTCTTGATATAGCAGGCCTAAATGGGTGGTGAACGCAATCAAGTAATGAGCCCCCCCCACCCCCCCAGGGAAAGGGGGCGGTAAACCGCCCCTGTTAATTTTTGAATTAGTGCCGCTATATATGATATAAAAAAAACTGTATTTAAATCATCATAAATTGATTTTTTTAGGTAGTACTGTGTATCCTCATAGCCACTTTTTAACAGCTTAAATTACCTGTTGGTTGCTTCAGCTCATGTTTTTTG
>JBKCES010000223.1:0-4564 GCA_046304295.1 Cyanobacteriota bacterium
CACTGAGCTAAAATCAACGAGATAAACATCGCCAATACTATTGCCAGAGCGATTTCCCAGCAGAATATTACTGGGCTTAATATCTCGATGAATTACAGGGGGGGCTTGCTGGTGGAGATAGGTCAGTAAATCTAATAAGCGATCGGACAGTTCGATAATTTCAGCTTCGGAAAATTTGCGCCCACTAGCGACAAGGGTGGCGAGTGAAGGAGCCGCAATATAAGATTGCACTAAAGCAAAACCATGAGTATTGACTTCATTAACCTCAAAGTAGTCAAGATATTTAGGAATTTCAGGATGATCGAGATGTTTGAGCGTGGCGGCTTCGCGCTCGAATAATTTTAGATCGTCCCATTCAAAGCCATCTCCAAATCGCAACAGTTTAATGATGACTGGCAATTGAGATTGGAGATCTTTCGCCAAAAATGTTCGTCGCCCAGCTTTTTGACTCAATAATTCTTCAATTTGATAACGATCAGCGAGAATGGTATCAGTTGAGATCATGATTGTCCTCTTGTACTAATAAACGTTATGGTATTTCTAGAGGGGCCTTACAGTCAGAGCTTGCTTGTGTAGACACCGAAGGGTCTGAACGGTATGATTATCATCACCTGCATCCATAGATGCGTCAATATTGGGAACTGTAGTGAGGTGTAATTAGGTGTAAGATATCTCTGGTGATCTCGCAGGAAATTGTATTCTGTTATACAATCCTTGTTTGCTTACCACTAAGAAAACCTTATGCAGTAAGGGTTTTGACTATGTTGTTTCCCTGATTCCAGCCTGGTCTCCCAAAAGTCAGCGTGTAAGAGAGCTATAGAATGCTATTATTTTTATTATTCGTTGCCAAGCCGTAACTTATTATGAGTTGGGTTTCTTTTTTAAAAACACTTTCTAATTGTCCAGAGTACGGAATGACTCCTCTGGAAGCCGAAGTCGTGATGTGTCTTCCAGAGGCTAAATGTCCAACTAAAAATCAGTTGTTAGAAACCTATACTATGTCATACTCGGAAATTGAAGAAGAGGCTTTTACTCAAAGGTTGAAGAATATTTATAAAAAATTTCAAATTGTGGGCATAGGGCATAAACTCCCTCAACTTCATAAATATTTAAATGAACAGTATCTTAAATTCCAGAATAATGATATATTGTTTTCAGAGATCGGTCTGAATTACATTTATCCAAATTTTCCTAGGGATGAGTTTGGAAAAGCTATTGATGATTTGATAAACTCGGACAATTCAGAATATAAGCAAGTAGATATACTTCAAACCTTTGCGCCCAATTTAACTGACTATGTTGAACATCTCATTCGATGCCTTCAAAATGGCGTTCAAGTCAGGATATTACTAGCTTGGCCGTATTCCGAGGCGGCAAAACTGCGAGAAGAGGTTTTGAGGAGATATGCCAATAGCAGTATCGGGGATGAGATTAATATTCAAGATTGTGTGATTGCCAATCTGGAAACGTTAGAAAAAATCATCAGAGTTTCAGATACTTCTGGGTTTATCGAGATTAAGCTATATGATACGCTGCCTTCTCTCGCAATTTATCGAGCTGGCCACTATATCTTAGCAGCGCCTTTTCTACACGGATCGCTTGCTATAAACACATTTCAGTTAGAATTGACACTAAACTCTGCCAATCAACTCATCACGCAGACTTTACAAAAGGACTTTGAGTTAATGTGGCAAGTCGCTCGTCGCTTTCACCCAGCTCCAAATCAAAATTGGAGAAATGATCTGAAAATCTTATTTACGAGTTAAAAATTATGATTAAAACCCTCAACGATCATGAGATTTCCTTAATTATCAAGTTTAAATCTCATCCACTGTTTAATCAGATTGATGTAATCAGTTGGCAAAATATGCTTACAATTCTTATTCAGCGACGCTTTCTATCACTTTCTATTGTCAATCTTTATGAATTTGTAATTGATGCTCTGACTGATGAGTCGATCAAACGGACGGTTAGAGGAATTCTGAATGAGGAGTTTCCACGTAATACAAAAGGGATTCCCCTACCTTCTCATCGAGAGCTACTTTTCCAAGATCTGCTCAATCTAGGTGCGACCTCTGAAATGATATTAATAACATCGGAAACATCTACCACTCAAAAGGTTAGAAATGAAAGTTATCAGCAGTTAGTCAGTTGTCTGGGAGAAAAGCATTGTCAGGTGGGGCTGGTTGCATTTCTTCGTTTTTGGGCAGAGGTGCTGGTCTCAGTCGAGTATTCCTGTCTTTGGAAACGAATTTCTGAACGCCTCTCTAATGGACAGTCACCACACAAAATTAGATCAGAGTTCTACTATTTTCATATGATCCATGACAGCAGAAATTCAGATATTGGACAAGAAAGCATTCTAGGCGGATTGACCCATTCTCAAGAACTGGCGATTCATCTAAAGGAACTTATTAGGTCTGAAGGTGGTCTAAATTACTGCCTTAACCTTCAAGACAATGCGTATCAGCTTAAACGTCAATTTTACGATCAGTTTATCAGCGCCGATTTCCTGAACTGACACACCTCTGTAACAATTCTTTACCCACCTCAACCCACTATTCCCCCAGTTGACGGCACTCAGAGACAGACCGTCGACTTTGACTTGCGAGTATTTAGAATCGACAAATTTAAGAAATATCAGCCCCAAAACCGGCGTTGCGTATTCTCTAGACTTCAAATCCGTATTGACTCGGAGATTATCCGCGGCGACCCAAAGTCGGTTTTTGAGTGTCTTTCAATCTTTGAGGTTCATGGGGGCGAGTATTGGGTTAAAAGGGGTCAAGGCGGAGAAAAACCCCGCCTTGTTCCCGAGCTTCTACAGCGCCACGACGGCGTCTTTCTCCTTCGCGAGGAATTGCTCCAGCTCATCTAGCATTTCCGCGTCCACCTTGGTTTGCATGGGGCAGAATTTAGGGCCGCACATGGAGCAAAACTCGGCGGTTTTATAAATATCCGCGGGGAGAGTTTCGTCGTGGTATTCCCGGGCCCGGTCGGGGTCTAGTGCCAACTCAAACTGACGGTTCCAGTCGAAGTTGTAGCGGGCGGTGGAGAGTTCGTCGTCCCGGTCCCGAGCGCCGGGGCGGTGGCGGGCGATGTCTGCGGCGTGGGCGGCGATTTTATAGGCAATCAAGCCGTTGCGCACATCTTCAGCGTTGGGTAAGCCCAAGTGTTCCTTCGGCGTCACGTAACAGAGCATGGCGGTGCCGTGCCAACCGGCGATGGCGGCGCCGATGGCGGAGGTGATGTGGTCGTAGCCGGGGGCGATGTCCGTCACCAAGGGGCCGAGGACGTAGAACGGCGCTTCGCTACATTCTTCCATCTGCTTGCGCACATTGAACTCGATTTGATCCATGGGCACGTGACCGGGGCCTTCCACCATCACCTGAACGTCGTGTTCCCAAGCCTTGCGGGTCAACTGTCCGAGGGTTTTCAGTTCCGAAAGTTGGGCGTCGTCGGAGGCGTCGTGGGTGCAACCGGGCCGCAGGGAATCCCCCAAACTAAAGGAGACATCATACTTTTTAAAGATTTCGATAATCTCGTTGAAATGGGTATAGAGGGGATTTTGTTTGTGATGATGGAGCATCCACTTGGCGATAATGCCGCCGCCACGGGAGACGATGCCGGTGATGCGGGTTTTTACTAGGGGCAGGTATTCAATTAAAAGCCCGGCGTGGATGGTCATATAATCCACCCCCTGCTGGGCGTGTTTCTCGATAATGTGGAGAAAATCGTCAGGGGTCAGGTTTTCAATACTGCCGTGGACGCTCTCCAGCGCCTGATAAATGGGCACAGTGCCGATGGGAACGGGGGAGGCGTTGATGATGGCGGTGCGGATGCGGTCTAAATCGCCGCCGCCGGTGGAGAGATCCATGACGGTGTCGGCGCCGTATTTAACGGCCAGTTCCAACTTGGCCACCTCTTCTTCCAGATTGGAAGAGTTGGGAGACGCGCCGATGTTGGCGTTGACCTTGCATTTAGAGGCGATCCCAATGGCCATCGGCTCCAGGTTGGCGTGGTTAATGTTGGCGGGAATAATCATCCGCCCCCGGGCTACTTCCTCCCGGATCAGCTCCGCCGGCAGGTTTTCCCGACGGGCTACATAGTCCATTTCCTCGGTGACCACACCCTGGCGAGCGTAGTGCATTTGGGAAACATTACTGTGCCCCTGCCGTTTGGCAACCCATTCTGTGCGCATAAGAAAATCCTCAATAAACAGCTTCCCTACGCTGGTATTACCCAGTCTCAGGTTCTAAGGGTTTTTTCTCAGCCTAGACCTCTAGACACCCCTAGCTTAGTGAGAAATTATAGCGCCGTCTTTGGGGTAAGGCTTCAGTTTGATCCCCCTAACCCCTCTTGGAAAGGCTACGGTGTACACAGATCTTGGCTAAAGACCTAAATTTTGGATTTGATCCCCCTAAATCCCCCTTTCCAAGCTACCGTGTACACACAAGTGGAGTGTGAGCTAGTTTCCATCCGAGGAAGATAGCCTCAAAGCGCCGCAGACCATGGATCAGGGTGGGCATACCGGGAGGGCGTTGGGAACGATACCCAGACCATCCCC
>JBKCES010000224.1:0-3580 GCA_046304295.1 Cyanobacteriota bacterium
GTCCAGGTCGGTTAATTCCAAAATGGAGCGAATATTGTCTTCCACGCTCAGTTTTCGAAAGATGGAGGCTTCCTGAGGCAGGTAACCGATGCCCAAACGAGCCCTTTCGAACATAGGGAGTTGGGTCAAATCTTTTTGATCCAGCAAAACCCGTCCGCTATCCGGTTTGACAAGGCCGACGAGCATGTAGAAACAGGTGGTTTTGCCGGCGCCGTTGGGGCCCAAAAAGCCCACCACTTCCCCTGGCTGGATGTTAAAGGACACCTCTTCCACCGCCTGCACCTCCCGGTAGGCCCGCTTAAAAAAATGCTGGAGGGTGCCCTTTAAACCGGGGGATTTGGGGGCGACGGCGTAGGACTTCCCCAGACCTATCGCCTCGATCATCGGGCCGGTTAACATGGCTAAGCCGGTTGCCCAAATTGGCGCTGGTACACTTCGTCTTCCTTCTCAGTGACAATTTTTAAATCCGAGCGGGGGTAGGAGACGCAGAGCAAAGCGTAGCCTTCCTGCTGTAATTCGAGGGAAACCCCCATGCCGTCGCTTTGCTCCACCGTTCCCTCCGTAATCAGCGCCGCGCAGGTGGTGCAGACTCCGGCGCCGCAGGAGGTGGGCAGGTTGAGACCAGCGTCGTCCGCCGCCCGGAGAACGGTTTGGTTTTCCGCCACCTCAATCACGCGGGTGGTTTCTTGATGCTGGATTTCGACTCGATAGCGGTGGGTCATAAAAATAACAATATAACTGAGGTTTTTTAAAAACGCCCTAGCGATCCTAGCAAGTTTTGGGGTTTTTAAGGCGATCCCCTTTTTCCCTACAATGGTGAAGATCCGGGAGCGGTCCTCCTCGATCTGGAACTCTAGCTCTTGCCCATGTCAAATCCCGACGACTACACTCTGGGGTTGGAAACAGTCCTAGACGATCCCCTTGACCAGTTGGAACCAGTGGAGCCGCCGCCTCCCGACCCGGAGGCAATGCTGGCGCTCCTAAGCAGCGCCGAGTCGGCCCAACGGATGACGGCGGCCCGGGTTTTTTGTGATCTTCAGGATAGTCGGGCTGTTCCTCTTCTTTTAACTCTACTGACGGATGTCTGTCCCCTAATCCGGGTCAGCGCCGCCTACGCCCTGGGGCGCAACGTCAGCCCCCTCACGGTGGAACCCCTGATTCAAGCTCTCCAGTCCGACTGGAACGGCTATGTCCGTAAAGGTCTGGTCTGGGCCTTGGGAAATTGCGGCGACCGCCGGGCCTTTGCTCCCCTCCTACAGGCGCTGAAAACGGATATTAGCGCCGTGCGTCTCTGGGCCGCCAGTAGTTTAGCTCCTATCGCCAAGCTGGCCTACGAAGACGTCATCGCCGCCATCCCGCCCTTGATTGAAGCCCTACGACGGGATCGCATCGCCGCGGTGCGCAGTAATTGCGCCTGGTCCATTGGGCAACTGTGTCGGGAACTGCCTTCTAACGTGGTTTACGCCACGGCCATTGACGCCCTTTTAGAGGCGCTGGTGGAAGACCCGGATTTAGGGGTTAAGGAAGACGCGAAAGCGGCGCTGTTGCGTCTAGGAGATCCTAGGGGTCTGCAAATGATTGAAGATTTGGAATTAGAAGGATTTATCTAAACAAGAGGGTCGATAAAAAATTAACCCTGATCAATGTAGTTTATCTAGGAGAGCGCCGTGGAAATATTGCTCCAGTAAGCGTTCAAAGACGGAGCCGGGGGGTGAGACCTGGGCGAAGAGAGTGGCGCAGGAGCGAAGTTTGAGGTCGTCTGGAGTGCCAAAAATCTCGGTGGCGGATCGCCCCTGAATATTCAGAACCGCCTCGCTACACTCAGTCAACCGATGGCCCAGTATGGGATGACGAAGATAGGCCTCCGCTTCGGCCAGGCTCTTGATGGCGTAAAGCCTTGACGCCGCGCTAAAGCCTAACCCCTGATATTGCGGGAAAATATACCACATCCAGTGGGAGCTCTTACGACCGGCGCGAATTTCTGCGAGGGCGGATTGATAGGTATTCTCCTGAGCTTGGAGAAAGCGCCGCAAGTTGTGGGGATCGTTGACATCGGCATTACCGGCGCTGTCGGTGAGTTGTGGGGGCATAGGAAAGAACGCCGGCGCTAGGCCGTCGCATAATCAGAATATTGGCGCATCAAAGGGGGGTGAAATCCCACCACAATTTCTTTTTTTGAGATGCCCATTTCTTCAAGCTCTTGGTCAACTTCAATGTCAGTATTATTTTCTTGAAGCCAAATTTTCTCATTTTTAATGTCAAAATGAAAAATACAATGGTGAACTCGCTTTTCGCCTGCCCAGCCGACGTCTAAGAGTAGGTATCGATCATTCTCAGGGTCAAATACTAATTCAACTTCAACTCCGGGTTCTGGACATTGATTGATTGTGTCTGCATACTGTTTCAGAAAGGTTTTAACAGCGTTGCGATAATTTTCTAGTCTATCCATAACTGAATTTCCTCTTGATCCGCGTTGTAAATGATTAGCTTGATGGGGTATTCTTCAACGGAATAAAAATTAATTTTTTTGGACAAAAATTTACCGTTAATCGTTGTTAGCTAGCCAAAGCAGGTATAGCCGCAATAGGAAATTGGCTCCAGATTTGACCATCAAGTTCTCGACCTTGCGATTTAGAGGTTCTTCCTCCCCATTGTTTGAAGAAGAATGCGACTTGTCTTTCTCGGCAACGATCTCGTAGGTTACGAACCCACTCTACATTGATAGGGCGAAAATTAGGCCCGCTTTCTCCGCCGACAATAACCCAATGAATATCGACTAAATTGATCTCATTGATGGGGCCAAGTAGTGGCTCGCAGGATAAAAACCGTATAGCGGCGGGCACGCGCTTTAAGTGTAAAATCCGTTGATCCGCCGCAAGTTGATTTTCTACGCTTGTGCCAATCCAGACATTGTCGGGCCAATGGCGATGCCATGGCGACATTTGCAGTATATTCTCTGGGCGTTTTGTCAAGATTTGCCAGTCCAGCCAAGGCGTTTGCTGAATGAGGCGCCATAATTTCTCCCGCTCGGGATTAAGCTTCGGATTATCCTCGAATACGTCAGCCATAGAAGCGCAAAACACTTTGGCTCGTTGCCTAGCCTGCTGAGCGGCGCTGTTCCACCGGAGCGGTTCTTGCCAGTGCTTTTCCCCAAAAAAACGCCGTTCCGCTTCTGGCCCCCAAACAGAGTGTCCATAACGATTGGAGAAGGCTTCGGCATAGCAATGTGCGCATCCTGCAGAAACTTTTGTGCAACCCCACCAGGGGTTGAAGGTATGGTCAGTCCATTCGATAGGAGACTGTTGGCTCATAAAAACTTCCTAGCAAGTAAGAAAATAGAAATAATATGGCAGTCATAAATGATTTGTAAACTTATAAATGCCAAAACCCTTACAGGCAAAGCCTCTTAGTAGAGGATAATTTACAACCTAGATGCGACCGCTATAGATTTACTTTTAAATTAAGATATAGCTTACGCAGTAAATTTTTTTCTTTTTCATTATCTGACAAAGTTCCTCTTAATGCAATATAGGAAAGTTCTTTTACCTCAATAGTACTTTTTCCATAAACTGTGTATATA
>JBKCES010000225.1:0-4200 GCA_046304295.1 Cyanobacteriota bacterium
GTGTCAAGATTACAGACTACTGTTACATAATCTCCCTTGCCTTTACGACGACTAAATTCGTCTATACCGATTTTTCTTGCCTTACGACTCGGCTTTTTTCCCCTCAGCCTTGACTCCAAGATTCCTCGCACTTGATCTGGCATTAAATTTTCTTCCTTCGCAACACATTCAATCGTTGAATTTTTGAGTCTTTCCATGATATGGTCTTTAAACCGTTCGGTTAAACTCCGTAGAAAGTCTATTTTTTTCGATGGCCTTGTGAAATACTTATGACAGTGTTTACAACAGTGTTGGCTCCTGTCTAACTCTAAAATCGTGTTTTTACCCAACATTGGTAAATCTCTCACTTTCAAAACCTTCTTTTTATGTAAATTCGTGTGTTCTAAACCACAAAATGGACACACAGTTTTCTCCTCTACCTCCAATAGCCTAAATATAGCGGTATTCTCTCGGCTGAGGGACAATTTTATAGCTGAACCGCTTGAATAGAGGGCTGAGCGTAGTCGAAGCCCGTATCTCACTCGCATGCATACCGCTATATTACATTATTGTCCTCTACATGAGTAGTCCATACTTCCCAGCCGGGAGCATCAATTAGGGTATCAAAAGAGGGAAACATAGGAATCATCTCCACTGAAATAATGTAATCTATAGCGGTGTCTGCGCTGGTGAGGGCCAATAAAATGGCTAAAACCCTTGCTCAGTAAGGATTTTAGTGTTCTCACTCGTCTGAATACCGCTATATTATACACTACTAGGCGTGATCCCTAGAGAGCCAAAATCAGTCCAAGCAATATCTAGCCTAATTCCTGAAAGTCTTATCTAGACTGGCTTTTGAAATATTCAAGATTTTTATCACAATCTGCGAAATGTCGAATTTAACGAACCGTCCAACGGTCTAAAACATCGCCGATTAGCGCCTCTTGAACCAGCGCCCGAGCCACCAGTGCCAAGGGAACCGCCAGGAGTAAACCAAAGAGTCCAAAACAACTAGTAAAGAAAACCTGAGCCAGCAGGAGCACGCCCCGGAGGAGGGGTAAAGAGCGCCGTCCTAGGAGACAAGGGGAAATCAAGCGGGCGTCGAGCTGGTAAATCAAGCCGTAGGCAATCAAGACCCCCAGGGCTTTCCAGGGACTATCCAAAAGGGCGATGGCTGCAGGAGGGAAGGCACTCAGGAGGGGGCCAATGGTGGGAATCAAGGTGAGTAAACCCGCTAGGAGCGCCTGGGCTAGGGGAAGTCGTACCTGAAGCAGGGAGAGCGCCGCCAAACTGAGGAGCGTAATACTGAGCAAATCCAGCAAAATCGTTTTTAGCCAACTCTCCAATTCCCCTTCGCAACGGTTGAGGATTAGCGCTATCCGGGGCCGGTAAAAGGCGGGAAAAAAGCGCATAAAGCCCTGACGGTAGGCCTGGGGATCGGCTAACAGCATCAAGCTCAGCGCCAGCAGTAACAGCGCCCCGAGAGGAAGCCCCAAGGTAGCGTAGAACACCGTCAAACCTTGGCCCGCCAGTTGATTGACCCAGGGTTGGAGTTGATTGCCCCACTGACTTGAGTTAGGCAACAGCTCTAATAACGCCGGATCTAAGCGGGCGGCGCCGTTCCGCAATTCCTGCAAAAACTGATCCGCACCCTGGGGCGCGAGGGTGAGCACCTGCCGCAGTTGGGTTAAAAAAGGCGGCACAATCAAGGCGACGGCCAGGATTAACCCGCCGCCAAAAAGCCCCAGCGCCGCTAGGATGGATTGCCCCCGGGAAAGACTCTGTTTTTGAAACCATTGGGCCAGATGGTTGACGCCGTTGGCCAGCACAATGGCGGCGAAGAGCAGTAAGAGCAATTTCCGAATCTGCCAGAGGAGCGCTAGAACCGTCAGCAGGCTTAAAAAACCCAGTGCCTGGGGAAAATGCACTAGTCCTCCCCCCGAATTTGGAGCCAAATTAAGATTAAAACGACTACTCCCGGCGCCAGCAGGATGCCCCAGAGGGCGTTAGCCGTCGTGGCCTCCCAGGTCCAACGGGGCGCCAGATATTTCAGCGCTAGCGCCAGAACGAGGGACGGCGCCAGAACCTTGAGGATTAACCCCAGGGCTTGGCCCAGCAATAAGGATGGAGGCGACTCCATAAAATCATGACGGAGAAAGATTAAGCTAGTTTAGCATTGACCTCTTGAGCGCCTTGCGACGTTTTCCTTCCCTGAAATCTGCTCTCTGAAATCTGTCATCTGAAGAATCCCCCGTGCCCAATCCTTTTCTCTCTCTCCCCTTCGAGCCGGCGCTGGAATCCCTCGGCACCGAATTTTACGACCCCGTCGAGGCCGCGTCCTTTCCCCTCCACCGACTCCGCTTTCGCAACGACGCCCTCCTGCCGATTCTCGGCCTCGATCCCCAGACGGTCAAGGACGAAGACTTTGTCGAATGTTTCGGCCTCTTTGAAGGCATCCGTCCTTTCCTCGCCCTGCGTTACCACGGGCGCCAGATCGGCGGCTATAGTCAAATTTATAACCCCGATTTGGGGGACGGTCGGGGCTTTCTCTACGGGCAAGTCCGGGGAACCGACGGTTATCTCTATGATTTTGGCACTAAAGGCTCTGGGCAAACCCCCTACTCCCGCCGGGGAGACGGCCGCTTGACCCTCAAGGGCGGCGTGCGGGAAGTTCTGGCGGCGGAGGCGTTACAGGGTTTAGGGGTGACCACCTCCCGTTGCCTCAGTTTAGTGGAAACCGGGGAAGACCTCTGGCGGGGCGACGAACCCTCCCCTACTCGCTCGGCGGTGATGGTTCGTTTCAGCCGCTCTCATATTCGCTTTGGCACCTTCGAGCGCCTGGCCTATCTAGGGCGACCGGATCTGATAACGGCGCTGTTGGAGCATGTGATTGAACTCTATTACCCCGATTTAGATCTAAGTCAGGAAGAGCGCCGAGAAGTCTATCAACAGTGGTATCGGCAATTAGTCGGACGGGTGGCCCGCCTAGCGGCCCAGTGGATGACGGCTGGTTTTTGTCATGGGGTCTTAAACACCGACAACATGTCCATTACCGGCGAAAGTTTTGACTACGGCCCCTACGGCTTTATTCCCGCCTATAATCCCCGCTTCGTGGCGGCCTACTTTGATTCCGAGGGTCTGTACTCTTTCGGTAACCAACCGGCCATCTGTCGGCTCAATTTAGACCATTTGCGACAGGCTCTTGCGCCGGTGATTCCCCCAGAGCAATCAGCGCCGGCGCTGGAAGCGTTTGACGAAGAGTACCGCGACGCTTACCAAACGTTACTGCTCGCTCGGCTAGGCTTTGGGCCCAAAATTAGCTCGGAATTGGGCGGCAAACTCTTCGGGCAAACCCTTCTCTGTTTAGCCCAAAGTCAAACGAATTACCCCCAATTTTTTAGCCACTTGACCCAGGACTTTAACCCCAGTTGGCGGCAGAACCCGGCCTTTATTTTAGAAAATCAGGATTTAGGGAACGGCGACTGGAATGACTGGCGGGCGCTGTATCATCAGGCTCTAGGAGAAGTTCCCGCCGATGAGTTAACCCAAATGCCCCAACGTTTGCGGGCCAAAAACCCGGCGACGTCTCTTCTGCGTCCCGAAATTGAACGGGTCTGGGCCGCCATTGACCAGGGGGACGACTGGGAACCCTTTAACGACCTCGTCCGGCGCTTGCAAGCGCCGGAGCCATCAGCGGTCTCAGCGCCGAAAATCTAACCCATAACGCCATGCTTCAGCTTCCTGAAAATCCCGCCGATTTTAGTCCCTGGCATTACAAACCCCGGTGGTGTCAGCCCTGGTCCATTTTATTAACCGGCGCTCTTGGTGTCGTCGGCAGTTGGCTTCTCTTTCATCGACTTTGGTTAACGCTTCCCTTCGCATTATTGATTGGGGTGTGGTGGCTCTATTTCTTGATTCTTTGGCCCCGACTTCTCAAAAAAGAGCTTTATGCAATTGACTACCCTGATCAAATAAATCAGCACCACTTATGAAACAAAAATTTTAAGACTTATGATTTCTATTGCTACTGCAATCGATTTAAGATTTGATATATATAGCGGTATTCAGGTGGCTGAGATGCATACACGTAAACTCTATTGCTCTACAAAATCAGTGCGACAGTAGCAACAATGAGTGAAAAAATTGTGGATATCCTTCAAGGTAATCCTTTTAAATGCTTCTTGAATGGCACTCACTAGGTCACGGTAATTTCTTGGTTCC
>JBKCES010000226.1:0-8493 GCA_046304295.1 Cyanobacteriota bacterium
ATTAAAGGCACTCAACTGAGCCTAACCGCGGCAAACCTCTCCCCCAAGGGCACCCTGATTCGGGTCTTTAACGAGCGCTCCCTCTTAAAATCGGTCTAATCTGCCATGCGCGTTCAGGTTCTCCAACATGTTCCTTTTGAAAGTCTGGGCACTATGGCGGCTTGGTTTAACCAAGAGGGTTTTACCGTCGCCTACACCCGTTTTTTCCAGAACGACCCCCTGCCGGGGCCAGCGGACGCGGATTGGATTATTGTCCTCGGGGGCCCCATGAGCGTCAACGACGAAGCCCAATACCCTTGGTTAGCGGCGGAAAAAGCCTTCCTCTGCCAAGCAATGGAAGCGGAAAAACGCATTTTGGGCATCTGCCTCGGCGCTCAACTGTTGGCCAGCGCCCTTGGCTCTCCCGTTTATCCGGCGCCGGAGCGGGAAATTGGTTGGTTCCCCATCTTTTCAGAGACCAGAGACCAGATATCAGGTATCAGTGGGGAGACGTTTAAGTTTCCTGAAAACCCCACGGTTTTTCATTGGCATGATGAAACCTTTGACCTACCTTCCCAGACCCGACGACTGGCCCACAGCGCCGTCTGTCCGAATCAAGCTTTTCAACTGGGGCCCCGAATTCTGGGGTTGCAATTCCATCTGGAAATGACTCCCGCAGGGGTTGAATCTTTAGTGAGGGAGTGCGGAGCCGAGTTAACGGAAGGGCGCTATGTGCAAACGCCAGCGGAACTCCTCGGCGCGGCGCCGTCCTACTACGAGGAGATTAAGCGCCAGATGGTCAGCGTTTTAGACTATTTGGCCCGGGCTTAACCCCCTCCAATGGAGATGCAGTCTGATAGTTTACTTTTATTGATCTAGCGGTTTGAGGCTAAAATTTGGCAATCGATCTACTGCTACACTAGAAAGAACTTTTTTTGGGGAAGGGCGGAATGCTTGCGAGGCCCCGACCAATCTCCGTTAATCCCCCTTGCTAAGGGAGACCTTACGTCCGATTCACCCCTTTCAACGGGGGGCTAGGGGGGGATCAAGCCGGTCTGTTAATCATCGCTCCTTCAACGTTTCTCCACTACTCGTAATCGACCGCTATGACCCTAGGCCTAGACCCCGACCGCCAACCGAAAACATCACCCCCCAAGGAAAACCCCTGGCTGGAACTGGGCAAAACCTTGATTACCGCCGCCGTCCTCGCCTTTGGTATTCGTACCTTTGTTGCAGAGGCCCGCTATATTCCCTCCTCTTCCATGGAGCCAACCCTGCAAATTAACGACCGCTTAATTATCGAAAAAATTAGCTACCGCTTTCAAGAACCCCAGCGGGGGGATATTGTCGTTTTTAATCCCACTCAGGCGCTACTGGAGCGGAACTACCGCGACGCCTTTATTAAACGGGTGGTCGCTATTCCGGGGGATACCCTACAGGTTACTGGAGGTAAAGTATTACTCAACGGCGCTCCCCTAGAGGAAGATTACATCGCCCAACCCCCGGACTATGACTTTGGCCCCGTCACCGTGCCCCCCAACCAATATCTCGTTTTAGGCGATAACCGCAACAACAGTTTCGATTCCCACTACTGGGGCTTTGTGCCCAAGGAAAAGCTCATTGGTAGAGCTTTTGTTCGCTTTTGGCCCTTCACCCGAGTCGGTCTGTTAACCGAGGACGGAACGGCGCTGGCGCAACCCCCGGTCAGATGACAGTTATCAGATTACAGATATCAGGTAACAGTTATCAGTTATCAGATGGCATTTACTCCGTTAGTCTCGCGCCGATTCTCTCCTTACTACTATGTCCTACCTCATCGCCGTCCTTCCTGACCGTATGCAAGCGGAGGAAGCCTACACCATCCTCGAAAAAGCGGGCGTTAATCCCCAATTTCTCGCTATTTTAGGCGCCGGCTACCGGAGCGCCGACGAATTTGGCCTCCTCGACCCCTGGGAGACTGCTAAACAGCGGGCGGGCCTGATGGCACTCTGGTTGGCGCCCTTCGGGTTTGGTGCCGGCTACGCTTTTAACCTGATCACCGGACTCCATACCCTCGACTGGGCCGGGGAACCGGGTAATCATATCGTGGGGGGAATCCTGGGGGCAATTGGCGGCGCTATGGGCAGTTTCTTTGTCGGCGGCGGCGTGGGTTTCGCCCTGGGGAGCGGCGACGCTCTACCCTACCGGAATTTGCTCAAGGCGGGCAAATATTTAGTCATCGTGCAGGGGCCGGACTCCCTACGAAATCAGGCGGCCCGTCTGCTCAAACCCCTGAAACCGGAAAAAATGCAGTCCTACACTGACCCAGATCAGGATTATGTCTAGTAAAATTTGTCAGCTATTTGGACTTCTGTTCTAGCACAGGTACTAAACCCAGTAGCCTTTGTTAGCAAAAGATATCGAAAAACTTTCACCCTAGATCTTTAGCTCCCCGGTTTGCGGGGGAGAGACCGAATACCCGCCATGAAAATACCCCGGCGCTCTCTGCGTAACTCTTGTTTGACTTTTATCTTAGGATGCCTCCTGACATTCCTAAGTTTTGGCCCCCGCTTAGCCTGGGCCGACGCACCCGATCCTACCCTGGCCCAGACGACCATTCCCTTCACGGAAGAGAGCTTTGTCGCCAACGCCGTGGCCAAAACCGGGCCGGCGGTGGTCAGAATCGACACGGAAACTCTGGTGACCCGCCGCATTGACCCCCTCTTTGACGATCCCTTCTTTCGGGATTTCTTCGGCGGCGCGATTCCCGCCCCCCCCAGACAGCAACGCATTACCGGACAAGGCTCGGGTTTTATCGTGGACGGAAGCGGTGTTATTCTCACCAACGCCCATGTGGTCAACAACGCCAATAAAGTGACCGTGACCCTCAAGGACGGTCGCACCTTTGACGGCGAAGTGCGTGGCGCCGACGAAGTGACGGATTTAGCGGTGGTGAAGATTAACAGCCAGGGTGCCCAACTGCCCGTGGCGGCACTGGGAGACTCTAGCCGAGTCAAGGTGGGGGACTGGGCCATCGCTGTGGGTAATCCTGTGGGCTTGGACAACACCGTGACCCTCGGCATCATTAGCACCATTGGGCGCTCCGCCGCTAAGGCCGGGATTCCCGACAAACGGGTGGAGTTTATCCAAACCGACGCGGCTATCAACCCCGGCAACTCCGGCGGCCCTCTGCTCAACGCCAAGGGGGAAGTGGTGGGCATCAACACCGCCATTCGGGCCGACGCCATGGGCATTGGTTTCGCAATTCCCATCAACCGGGCCAAGACCCTGCAACAAACCCTGGCCGCGGGTCAAAAGGTACCCCATCCCTACATTGGCGTCCAGATGGTCAACCTGACCCCGGAACTGGCCCGTCAAAATAACCAAGACCCCAATTCCGCCTTCTTTATCCCGGAAGTGGAAGGGATTCTGGTGGTGCGAGTCATTCCCGACACCCCCGCCGAGCGGGCCGGCGTCCGTCGGGGCGATGTCATCACCGCCGTTAACGGCAAACCCATCAAAGACGGCGCCGTTCTCCAAACGCTTGTGGACAGCGCCGGGTTAAACCAACCTCTGAAACTAAGTCTGCAACGGGGTGAGCGCCGTTTAGAACTGACGGTGCAAACTGCCCAACTAGAGAATCCTCCGGAGTAAAGACCGCTTCGGCCCTTGTGACCGGGGAAGTCTTGGAAAAGGGGAACACATCCGGTATGGTGTCGTCATTAACCCTTAATGTGAGGAGTCACGCGTGTTGGGTAACCCCATGAATCAATCTATTTCTGCGGCCTGGTCCCTAAGCGGCGCTCAGCGCCAGACGAGCGCCCCCCCGGAGAGACTGTCGAATTACGACTTGATCCTGCGGTGTCAAGCCGGTTCTCACCCCGACGGTGCCGCCTTTAACGAGCTTCTGCGGCGCTACCAAGGCCATGTGGACAAAATTTTGTACCATCTAGCGCCGGATTGGCAAGACCGGGCGGATCTAGCTCAGGAAGTTTGGATTCGGGTTTACCGCAATATTAAACGCCTTCAGGAGCCGGTTAAATTTAAAGGCTGGCTGGGACGCATCGCCACCAACCTCTTTTACGACGAACTGCGCAAACGCAAACGGATCTCGCCCCCCATTTCTCTGGACGCGCCCCGCCGGGTAGAGGATGGTGAAATTGATTGGGACATCGTTTCCGACTATCCCAGTCCCGAGGAAACTCTAACCACCTCCGAGTTTCAAGAATCCCTGCTCCGGGCCATTAGCGACTTGCCGGAAGCCTTCCGCACCACTATTGTTTTGCGGGAAATCGAAGGCATGGCCTACGAAGAAATCGCCGAGATTACCGGCGTTTCCCTCGGAACCGTTAAATCCCGTATCGCCCGCGCCCGCTTAAAATTGCAGTCCGTTTTGCAACATTACCTCGACTAATTTCGTCACAAAACTTAAGGATAGGGAACCGTCCTAACAACGGGTGAGGAGTCAATAACCCAGCTTGTTTTCGCCAAGCTGATTTTATGAACCGGGGCAAGATTATTCCCTGGCTACGCTCTACTCGGAGGTGTATCAAGATGCAATTCCCTGCTGATTCTTTTGCTTGGCAATCCTGTGCCGATTGTGACTCCATGAACGAACAATTTGAACGTCTTGAACTTCTCAGCGCCTACATTGACGGGGAAGTCAGCGCCCAAGACCGTCAACAGGTTCAGCAATGGCTAGATACCGATCCAGAATTCAAGCGACTCTATTTAAATTTATTGCGTTTAGAGCGAGAAATTCCCCAACTACCCATTCCCCCGGCCAGCCTCTCGGCGGAAGAAATGTCTCAGCAAGTTATGGAGCGCGTCGCCCGGGAAAATCGCTTCCATCGCTTGATTTTTTGTAGCGGTTTAGTGTTGGCGACCCTTTTTGTCGGAGCTGTTGCTAGTTTGTTAGGAGGAACTCTCCTACCTAGCGAAACCCAGACGGCGCAAAGTTTCCGCGCCGACGAAGCCCTGATGGTAGCCATTGGCGACCCCCTCTTTACCCTCCCGGAGGAAGCCAGCGCCGCTCCGTCCAATTAGGGAGTATTTGGTTAGGAGGAGTGGGTTACTTGCGATTTCCCTCTCCTCATTTTGAGACCGGCCTGTCCTGAGGTAACGGGTGTCCTAGGCGGTGGGTAAAATGGGGAGATGAAAAAGCTAAGCCGAAGATGGGATTTGAACCCACGACCAACTGATTACGAATCAGCTACTCTACCGCTGAGCTACTCCGGCATTAAGGGAAGCCAGTTAAGCATTATAGCAAGGTTCTTTCCTTTTGGGGCCAGAGGCCGGAGAGAGGGCAACCCTAGACCCGCAAACGCCTGTGATGACAAGCCGCTCAAAAGAGATCTCTGTCCTAAATATCGAGGCGCTGATAGATTTGCTCTAAATTCTGGAGGTGTTGTTGGGGGTCAAAGCAGGCTTGTAATTCAGACTCTGTTAAAGTCGCGGCTACCGTGGAATCCTGGGTCACCAGCGCCTGAAAATCGCCCCCTTCCGTATTCCACGCCTGATGGGCGCAGTTCTGGACTACCAGGTAGGCTTCTTCCCGACCTAGACCCTTAGCCACCAGTGCCAAGAGAACCTTTTGGCTAAAAATGACACCGCCGTAGCAGTTGAGATTCCGCTTCATATTCTCGGGATAGACCAGCAGGTGTTTAACCAAATCCGTCGTTTCCCGGAGCATGAAATGGATCAAAATACAGCTATCGGGAAAAACCACCCGCTCCACGGCGCTGTGGGAAATATCCCGCTCGTGCCAGAGGGCCACATTTTCCAGCGCCGCCACGGCGTGGCCCCGTAAAATCCGCGCCATCCCCGTCAGGCGCTCGGAACGGATGGGGTTGCGTTTGTGGGGCATGGCGGAGGAGCCTTTTTGCCCTTTGGAAAAGTATTCCTCCACTTCCAAAACGTCGGTGCGTTGCAGGTTGCGGATTTCCACTGCGAACCGTTCCAAAGAGGCGCCCAGGAGCGCCAACTGTTGGACAAACTCGGCGTGGCGGTCCCGGGAAATCACCTGGGTCGAGGCGGTGTCCGGCTCTAATCCCAAGGCTTGGCAAGCCAGCGCCTCCACCCTGGGGTCGATATTGGCGTAGGTGCCTACGGCGCCGGAAATCTTCCCCACGGCGATGGTTTGGCGCAATCTCACCAGGCGCTCCCGGTTGCGCAGGACTTCCGCCAGCCAGCCCGCCAATTTAAAGCCAAAGGTGATGGGTTCGGCATGAATCCCGTGGGAGCGCCCCACCATGAGGGTGTAGCGGTGTTGTTGGGCTTGGTAGCGCAGGGCTTGAACGAGGTCTTCTAATTCTTCGAGGATTAACTCCAAACTGGCGGTTAATTGCAGGGCCAGCGCCGTATCCAGCACATCAGAGCTGGTTAAGCCTAGGTGAATATAACGCCCCGCATCCCCCACATATTCATTCACATTGGTCAAAAAAGCGATGACATCGTGACGCACTTCCGCTTCGATTTCGAGCACCCGCTGGGGATCGAACTGGGCCTTGGCTTTAATCTCCGCCAGCGCCGCCTCGGGGATCTGCCCCAACTCCGCTTGGGCTTCGCAGACCGCTAGCTCCACGTCGAGCCAGGTTTTGAGCTTATAGGCGTCCGTCCACAGTTGGCCCATCTCAGGCAGGGTGTAGCGCTCGATCACAATTTTTTTCTTAGCAAAACAACGGCCTAATTTTACACCGTCTCCCGGCCCCGGTTCAGAGGGGTCGCTTTTATCCCCCCCTAGCCGCCCTTGGAAAGGGGGCAACCAACCTTCAAAGTCCCCTTTGCAGTAACCGTTTAGGGGGATATCCAAAATTTGGACGCTATAAGATTAGACGATTTCTGTATTGAAAATGCCGGTTTTTGATAATTTTAGTTCTTCTCTTAATAATAGAGCGGATTGAAGATTGGTGAGTTACGGGCTTCGGCTACGCTCAGCCCTCGCGCCCTGAGCGTAGCCGAAGGGCTGTCCCTCATTCGTAAGAATACCGCTATAGCTATCCATTGAGATAAGCGCAACGATGCCGTAATACTTGAGGTACGCCCTCTGTTTTCCACTGTGGTCCGGGTAATTGTACCCTCGCCCCAATTTGCTTAACTAATGACTCTACAGACCCGGAACTAATACTGATTCCCTCTGCTTGACAGTAGCCATAGTTAACAATGCAAGAACTATATTTCTTTAAATAGTTAATAAAGTTTTTTATTCATCTGACCTTGCCAAACCAGATCACAAAAGTGAGATGCTCCTAGGGCGCAAACCGGCGCTGGTTTATAATTCACTTAGGCCTATTCTCGAAAAACCTATGACACTGAACTCTTGACTTGTCGCTGTTTTAAACTACCAGAGCTCCGCCACAACTGGAGCCGCTTCCCGCTGTACAGCCATAGCAGTAATCAGCTGTTGCCACCGTTTGGAGCAAATCGAGGGAACCCACGGCTAGTAAATCCGCCACGGTCAAGGCGCGGCCCTCTGGCGTCCGGGCCGGTCGGTTTTCCATCTGGTTAAAATCGCAGTCGTAGAGATTGCCGAGATAATCCACCGAAAGTTGGGGACGACACATGAGTTGAGCCACCGTGGCGGGATTATGATTCCGGCTGAGAAAATCCAGGTAAAGCTCCGCTAACCCCTGCCGTTCTAGGGTCTGTCGGGCCCGGCCAATGGGTAGATTGGTCAGGGTCAAGAGACGGTTAAACCTAATTTGAAAGTGTTGGCGTAAATAATTTCGATAGTCTTGTTCTAAACTCTCTTGAGGCGGTGGTAAACGAAACTCGGCGGCGCCTTGGGGCAGAGGAGGGTTATAGACCAAATCTAAGATTAACTGGGGATTTTGCCCGTAGCCTAGGGCGTTCAGCCACTGAAGCGCCCGAATAGAGTCGAGATAAACTCCCGCCCCCCGTTGCTGATCCACGTTTTCCGGGAGGTAACAGGGTAAGGAGGCCACCACCCGGACTTGGTTTTGCGCAAAATAATGGGGCAAATCCCCATAACCCGCCGCAAAAAAAATCGTTAAATTGGAGCGAACAATCACTTCTTTGCCCAAGCGCCGACCGGCTTCCACCAATTCCCGAAAGCCCTGTCCCATCTCCGGCGCTCCGCCGGTTAGATCCACGGTTTCAATCTGGGGAAAACGCTCGATGACCGCCACTAACTGAGCCGCCAACTCCGCAGTCATCTCCTCCGTCCGTTTCGGCCCCGCCTCTACATGGCAATGGCTACAGGCTAAATTACAGCGCCGTCCGAGGTTAATTTGCAAGGTCGTAATCAAGCTTTTGGTTAGCGGGGCGCCGAGGCGCTGGGCGAAAGTACGGATCTGGGTCTTCATTATTTCAGGTCTCAGTTATCAGATATTAGATGGAGCCAAATTCCAGCGCCAACTGGATGAGACGATCCACTAGGTCGGGAAACGGTAGACCTGTGGCTTGCCAGAGTTGGGGGTACATGCTGAAGGCGGTAAAGCCTGGCAGGGTGTTAATTTCGTTAATCACCAAACGACCGGTTTTTTCCTGATAGAAAAAGTCCAAGCGCCCTAGACC